>JBIPMI010000141.1:0-7786 GCA_044369215.1 Bacteroidia bacterium
AACCTAAGAAAGCAATTACAACCACATTTTCTGTTTAATAGTCTGAATTCTATTCATACACTTGTTGGCTCTAAACCTCAGGAAGCAAGAGAAATGCTTGAACAACTTTCCGGATTTTTAAGACATTCGTTAAGAAAAAACGATCAGCAATTAATTTTTGTAAAGGAAGAATTACAAGGTATTCAACTTTACCTGGATATTGAAAAGGTAAGATTTGGTAATAGATTGGATGTGATTGTAAATACCCAAGGTTCGTGTTTAGATAAAAAATTACCTGCTTTAATTTTGCAGCCTTTGGTTGAAAATGCAATAAAATATGGTTTGTATGAATCGCTTGATAAAACAAGTATAGAAATCAATACTACTTGTTTTGAGAATGAATTAAAAGTTGAAGTTAAAAATCCATTTGACATGGAACTTAATAAACAAAATTCAGGTACCGGATTTGGATTAAGCTCCGTTCAAAGGCGTTTGTTTTTATTATATTCACGTAATGATTTACTTCACATAGAAAGAAAAGAAGGCTTTTTTATTTCAACGATATTAATTCCGCAGCATGATTAAATGTTTAATAATTGATGATGAACCTTTAGCCAGAGCAATGGTTTTGGAATACTTACAAGCCTATCCGGAAATTGAAGTTTTGGCTGAATGCGGTGATGGATTTGCAGGACTTAAAGCCATAATGGAACACAAACCTGATTTAGTTTTTTTAGACATTCAAATGCCTAAAATAACAGGATTTGAAATGTTGGAATTGATTGAAGAAAAGCCTGCTATTATTTTCACAACGGCTTATGATTCTTTTGCTTTGAAGGCATTTGAGTCTCATGCTATAGATTACTTACTCAAACCAATTAGTTTGCAAAGGTTTGATGCTGCTATCAAAAAGTTCAAACTCATGTTACCAGACAATTCACCTAAAATTAAGTTGGATGAATTATTAGAAGAAGCATCAGCACAAAAAGAAAACCATGATAGAATTATAGTAAAACAAGGAACACAGGTTAAAATTATTCCGATTGAACAGGTAATTCGTTTGGAGGCTTATGATGATTATGTGAAAATCAGAGTAGAGGAACATACTTATGTGAAGAAAAGTACTTTGTCAAATTATGAGAAATTACTACCTGAAAATAAATTTATAAGAGTTCATCGTTCGCATATGTTAAACCTAAGTTTCTTAAATGGTTTTGATAGACACGATTATTGCTTGTTGAAAAACGGAGAAAAAATCCCGATAAGTAAAACAGGATATCAGAAATTAAAAATGATATTGGGGATATAAAAAAAGCGGCCAGAGCCGCTTTTTAGTTTTTTAAAATTCTCCTAAATTATACATCAAACCTATACCATAAATATTGGTATTTGATTTTGCATCATTCAAGTATGAAAGTCTAAGTCCAAAACTACGTTCACCCATATAAAATTTAATGCCTCCATTTAGGTAAAGTCCTCTGGAACTACTTTCACTTTGTTTTCCATTATAATCGTAAGTCATAACATTATTTCCTATACCACCGCCTATAAATCCACCAAAATCATAGGAAGGCTCATTGCTTGAGGCATGCCCAAAATTGATTTCACCAACTACTGGAAATTCAATAAATAATTTAGGACCACTTGATGGTAAAGTGATTCCCAAAGAAGCATGTGTACCCACAGATAAATTTAAGTCATCCGAAATTTCAAAAATAGTAAACCTAGGAGAAGCTGTTGCAGAATATGCCATTCCTGAATAAGCTGGATTAGAAATAGAATGGGTCGAAAGTCCCAATGAAAGGATGTAGTTAGTTTGGGCTTTTGATATTTTAAATACAAAAGCAAACAAGATAAAAATGGCGAATTTTAATGTATTTTTCATAACTAGTTTGAAAATGCAAAAGAGTTTGATTGTTTTTCTATTTCGAATTTAAATCAAATGATTTACTAATAATTGCTTCCTGCTCTCTCAAATGTGTTTTGTTAAATCCGGTTGCAGGTGAGGCACTCGATTCCCTGGAGATTCTGTTTAAGATGCGGTTGCTATCCCAACGTAATAAGTACAACCAGGCTCCCATGTTTTTAGGCTCTTCCTGTACCCACACTTTTTCTGCTTTTTCATATTTTTCATAAATAGCAGTAAGTTGTTGCTCAGGCATTGGATACAACTGCTCAACACGAACGATTGCAACGTCTTTTCTGTTTTCCTTTTGTTGTCTTTCAAGTAATTCGTAGTAAATTTTACCGGTACACAAGAGTACTCTTTTTACTTTTTTGGTATCAACAAAACTATCATCAATTACTTCCTGGAATTTACTGTTGGTAAAGTCTTCTAATTTGCTCACACATAATGCATGTCTTAATAAACTTTTTGGGGTCATTACTACCAATGGTAATCTATAATCTCTTCCAACCAACTGACGTCTTAATGCGTGAAAATAATTGGCTGGTGTGGTAATATTACATACCTGCATATTCCAGTTGGCGCATAGTTGTAAAAAGCGCTCAGGTCGCGCAGATGAATGTTCTGGTCCTTGTCCTTCGTATCCATGTGGTAACATTAGTACCAATCCGCTATACGCTTTCCATTTGGTTTCTGCACTCGCAATGTATTGGTCAATGATAATCTGTGCTCCATTGGCAAAGTCTCCAAATTGAGCCTCCCAAATGGTTAAATCATTCGGAGTAATCATCGAATATCCATATTCAAATCCTAAAACAGCATATTCACTTAATAAACTATTATAGAATTCAACTTTGGTATTGATTTCACCTTTTAAGTTTTCGAAAATATTATAAGATGTTTCTGAATCTTCTTGTTTAATAATCGCATGTCTGTGAGAAAAAGTTCCTCTTTCCACATCCTGACCAGTCATACGAATGGCATGCCCTTCTTTAGCCAAAGTTGCATAAGCCATTAATTCACCCATTGCCCAATCATAGCTATTATTGCTAATCATGTTTTTACGGTCGTTAAACAATTTGGTTATTTTACTAAATGCTTTAAATCCTTCAGGTATTTGGGTGATTTTATCAGCTAGTTTTAAGAATGTTTCTTTGTCGAAAGTGGTATTGGGTGATTGAATAAAATCTTCAGCAACAGCAGATCTAAAATCAGCCCAGGTTCTGCGTAATGAGCTTTTTAATATAGAAGGTTGTGCGTTCTTAGCCGATTCAAGTTTTTCTTGTAAAAGAGCTCTAAACTCTTTTTCCATGTCTTTTGCCAATTCAGCTTCTACACTTCCTGCATGAAGTAATTTCTGGTTGTATATTTCTCTTGGATTTGGATGTGAACCAATTGCTTTATACAATACAGGTTGAGTAAATCTAGGTTCATCACCTTCATTATGCCCGTACTTTCTATATCCTAATAAGTCAATAAAAACATCACTGTTAAACTCCTGGCGATATTCCATGGCAATTTTAATGGTATGCACAACAGCTTCAACATCATCTGCATTCACATGGAATACAGGGCACAATGTTACTTTAGCAACGTCTGTGCAATAAGTTGATGTTCTAGAATCGGTATAGTTTGTGGTAAATCCAATTTGGTTGTTCGCAACAATATGAATACATCCACCAACCGAATAGGCTTTTAAACCGGCCATTTGAAGTAATTCATAAACAACGCCTTGTCCGGCAACAGATGCATCACCATGAATTAAAATTGGTGCAATTTTATCCATATCAGAATTGTACCTCTTTTCCATTTTAGCTCTGGTTAATCCTTTTACAATTGGATTAACTGTTTCTAAATGCGAAGGATTTGGAGATAAACTCAAATGCACTTTTTTCCCATTACGGGTTTCCATATCACCCGAAAATCCTAAATGGTATTTTACATCACCTTCAAACAATCCTTCATCTTCGGCACCTTTACCTTCAAATTCCTTGAAAATTTCTTCGTAGGTTTTATTTAATATGTTCGCCAAAACGTTCAAACGTCCACGGTGGGCCATTCCAATCATAAACTCTTCAACACCTAAATCGGCTCCATACTGAATTACAGAGTCCAATGCAGGAATTAAAGTTTCTAAACCTTCTAAGCTAAATCGTTTCTGACCAACAAATTTGGTATGTAGGAAATTTTCGAAAATAGAAGCCTGATTTAGTTTAGATAAAATATGACGCTTTTCTTCAATATTTAAAGTAGGCGTGTTTTTGTTTGATTCTATTTTTTTCTTCAACCACTCTAGTTTTTGTGGATGACGAACATACATAAACTCAGCACCAATACTCTGACAATAAGTTTGTTGAAGGTGAGAGATGATGTCTTTTAGTTTAGCAGAACCCAAACCTAATTCATGTCCGGCATTGAAAGTTTTGTCTAAATCCGAAGATTGTAAGCCAAAATTTTCGATGTCTAAACTTGGGGTATAGGTTCTTCTATCTCTAACAGGATTGGTTTTGGTGAATAAATGACCACGACTTCTATATCCATGAATGAGATTTAAAACATTGATTTCCTTTAAGGTATCATCAGAAATTTGTTTGTTCGAATTAGCATTGGATTTGCCATTGAAATTCGATTGTCCGAATTCAAATCCTTCAAAGAATTTTTTCCATCCAAAGTCAACTGATTCAGGGTCTTGCATCCAATTTTGGTGCATTGAATCAATCACATTAACATCTGCATTACTGATATAAGAGAATTTGTCCATTAGAAAAATTTTGTCGCGAAGATAACTTTTTTAAACAATGAGCTTGGATTTGCAATTTCAAATTAGCAATTCTTTAGTAAAAAATAGGCCTATACTTAACTAAAGAAATTGATTATTAAATGATTCCACAAGCTTTTTTTACTTGTAAAATAACATCTGTTTTATCTAAAGGTTTTTGAAAATAGCCTGCGATTTTAGATTTGGAATCAACCTGGTTAATTTCATCACTATAATTGTGGCCACTAAGAATGAAATAGGGGAGTTCGGGTTTTATTTTCTTTGCTTCTTCCAAAAACTGATAACCACTCATTTCGGGCATTGTTAAATCGCTGATAACAGCTTTTATTCCCTGATCGGTTTTTAGAATTTCAAGTCCTTCCGGGCCACTTAAAGCTATTACAACATCAAATTGGGAGCGAAAAATCATCTTAAATAATTCAAGATTGATTATTTCATCATCAATATATAATATCTTAATCTTTTCGAGCATCTGCAGTTTGAGCTGTTGGTAAAATCAAAGTTATAGCGGTTCCTTTTCCTTCAGCAGATGCAAATGTAATATCTCCATGGTGATCTTTTATAATTTGCATCACAATTGATAATCCAAGTCCGGTTCCTTTTCCCGCAGGTTTAGTTGTAAAAAATGGGTCGAATATTTTATTTTTAAACGCTTCCGGAATTCCTTTACCGTTATCAGTAATGGTTATAATAGCTTCATTTTGATTTAGCTTGCTATTTATCTCAATTTCACCGGTAGTTTCAATTGATTGAATAGAATTTAAAATCAGATTTAAGAATACCTGATGCAGCTTACTTTCATTCCCTAATAATTCAATGTTATTTTTAAGGAAAGTTTGTTTGATGGCAATCTTATTTTTAAATTCATGATTAAGAATCGACAAACAATTGATTAGAATTTTGTTGAGAGAACACTTCTGAAATTCAAGCTGATTGTTTCGACTAAAATGGTTGAGACTTTTAACAATCTCTGCAACTTTATCAACTCCAATACCCATTTTTAGGGCAATTGATTTAATTTCTTGTTTAATTTCAGTCGTATCTGTCAGATCATCATCCTCAATAATACTTTCAATACCATAAAGACCAGTTTTTATGAAATTAAGCGGATTATTGATTTCATGAGCTACACCGGCAGTTAAGATTCCAATTGAAGCCATTTTTTCTGATTCAACCAATTGAACCTTTGCCTTGTTCAGGATGTCAAGTGTGTTTTCTAAATCCAGATTTTTATCCTGTAATTGTTCATTTGACTTTTTTAAATCCTCATTTATTAGTTGTAATTCAATCGACCTTTTTTCTAATTCAATTCTATATTGTCTTAATTGATCCTCTCTTTTTTTTCTCTGGGTGATATCTCTAATAATTACCTGAATGTAAGTATGATGTTTAAGCTCCAGTTCGTTTAATCCTATATCACAAAATGCTTCTTTATCCTGGCTAGTTTTTAGATTTAAAGTAAATGGAAGTTTTATCCCTTGTTTAATCTCATTTATTTTTTCTTCCCATATCAAATGAGTTTCTCTTCCGGAAGATTGCAGTCTTGGAAAAATATTATAGATTAGTTCTTTATAAATTTTTTCACCAAAAAGTTTTTTCGCTTCAGCATTACAATCAATAACAATATCATTTTCTAGAAGGAAAACGGCCTCGTTCATGCTCTCAAAAAGTACCCTTTGTTTTTCTTCCCTATCACTTAAATCTTCATTGATTTTAGTGATAGTATCATACTGGTTACTAAGAACAAAATAATATTGCTGAACGATTCTTAAGATAGTCCAGGAAGACCCGGTAATCACTAAAATATCAACCAGCCATGTACTTTGTTTATTAACAAAATCAGTAGGGTTAATTTTTAAATCAATCCACCCTTTTATAAAAGCTAATCCAAAACCCGAATAAATTATCAGTAAAACAATAAATAGTTTTATGGTTGATTTTGGTGAAAGTAAAAAAGAACTAATTACAGGTAAAAGAATTAAATAATGTTTTGTTGAAGCAAAAAAACCAAAATTGAATAATCCAGCAATCAGAATTAAAGTAAGTGCAGCTACTAAATTATATGTTTTGTGTTCTGTACTTAGTTTATTTCTATAAAAATAAATTAACCAAATATTTATGGCAATTGGCAATTGAACAAAATAGGATAAGGTAAAGCCACTTTCAATAGCACGAAAAGTTACCAGAATAATAGCAAAAAAAGCCAGAATTGAAAACGTAAAAAAAGCCTCGTTAATCATTTTAGATTTAACGAATTCATTGTTATTCTCAAGCTTTTCTTTTACATCCATTGGTTAAAATATGAATGTGTAAACCTACTAAGAAAAGATTAAATCTTTGAAATTATTTTTTGATAGTATAGTCTAATTTGTTTAACCAGTCAACCATATCTTTAATCAAATAATCAGGAATATTTCCTTTTACGAAGTATTCACTATAAGTACTTTCTGTTTCTCCTTCAAAGAAAATATGGTTAAGTTTTTTGTAGTAGAAAAACGCTACATTTTTCTTTTTTGCCAAACTTGATTTCCACAATTCAAAGTTTTCATCAGATACCTGATAATCTCTTCCACCCTGAAAGAACACCAATGGTTGTTTAAGTTTGGTAGCCATTTTAACATGAGGATATTTATTTAACCAAACCCAATAACTTGCCTGAACATCATATGGCATTAAATGATGTTGGGTTAGTGGATTCAGTTTTTTATTCATACTTCTGATGGCTCTTTCTATTTGCTCATCGTATTCAGCCTTTTTACCGGGTGTTACTTTAGAAAGGTAATTGTATTGGTCAATCATCATTTCCTGAACTCTTTTATGATTAACTCCTAACATCATACCAGCTTTGAAATAGGGTTTTTCTTTAAAAATATAAGGAATTAACATTCCACCTTGCCCATGACCAAGCATCACCATTTTGTCTTTATCAATTGATGGAATTTTAACTAAACTATCGAGTGCAATGTATAAATCATCTAAATAATCTTCTTTGCACGTAAATGATTCATAGTTGCTTTTTTGTTGAACCATGTACAAACCAAAATTTGCAGCTCTTTTATCCATTCTGAAAACAGCATAACCATTTGAAGCCAATCCTGATGCAATGTCTTTATATGGTCTAT
>JBIPMI010000142.1:0-7744 GCA_044369215.1 Bacteroidia bacterium
TTCGGAAACCATCAAGTACCAAGAGTTATTGCTGATTTAAGTAAAATTCAAACACTAACACCAACTCAATTATCTGAAATTGGACATGTTTTCAACGAAACTTTAGATAAATGGACCATGTTAGATATTGGTGCCGATTATGTTTTTCTGGGCGAAAATAAAGCCCCATTTATGTTACCCATGGGACTTCAAGCCATTTATGATTTAAAAACATGGATTGCGTTGGTTGATAAACAAAGTGCCTTTCCATTAATCAACTTAAATGAAATTGAAAACAACAAGATATTTTCATCTACACTAAATTTTATTTCCTTGGATTCAAGTGAAATGAATGCCGAAAGTTTGGAATTGATAAAGTCCATTAATCATGCTGTTTTGGTTGTAAAAGCAAGTCAAGCAGCAAAAATGCCGGAATTGCGAAATTTATTTTTCTTTTTAGAACAGAATAATTTCCATCAACCAATTGTCATTCAATCAAAATATGATTCCATTTTAGAAGAAGCCATGTTACATACATCAACTGACATAGGCAGTTTATTAATAGATGGCTTCGGAGATGGAATTATGATTAGTGCTGAAAATTTATCAGCAAAAAGATTAAATGATATTTGTTTTGGAATTCTTCAGGCTGCAAGGGTTAGAATCAGCAAAACTGAGTACATTAGCTGCCCTAGTTGTGGGAGAACTTTATTCGATTTACAAGAAACAACAGCAAAAATTCGCAAACAAACCGACCATTTAAAAGGGATTAAAATTGCTATTATGGGTTGTATTGTTAACGGTCCCGGAGAAATGGCTGATGCTGATTATGGTTATGTGGGCTCAGGCCCCGGAAAAATAACTTTATACAAAGGCAAAGAGCTTGTAAAAAAAGGCGTTAACACCGAATTTGCAGTCAATGAATTAATCAACTTAATTAAGGAAAACGGAGACTGGACTGAAATTTCTGAATGATGCAACCATTCCCAAAATTAACTTGTCTCTTGTCTTGTTAAGGGAAATCATTATTTTCGACAGCTGATTTAGGCCGAAAATGTAATTATTGAATTATAATTATCTATTTTTCAGCCACTAATCAAAAATTACTTTTTTATATAAAAAGTAAAAACCAGGAAAAAACACAAAACTAAATATCAAACAAATGAAAAAACTGTTACTTTCAGCTTTAGCAGTAGTTGCATTAGGAACTGCAACTTTTGCTCAACAAAAAATCGACAACAGCGGGGAAGCTCGTCACAAAGCAATTAAAGACATCAATAATCCTTTTTCTAGAAAAAACCTTGGTAAAGGTGGCACTATGGTTTCTGATTGGTATGATGTAATGGATATCATCGGAAAAAGTAATGTTGGTGCTAACTTACAAGGTTATGTAGATTTCTTGGTAAGTGATTCATTATCAAAATTTGTTGAAGATGATGGAACTATCAGATATGGTGGTACAACTTCAGTTGGACAAGTTTTAGATGCTACTGATGATTTAATTCAATTAACAGACAAGCCTGAAAATCAACTTTCACGTTTTGTAAGTTACAAAGTTGATTCAATTATTTTCAGATACTTGTATGTACGTAACGTAGATAAAGTTGATGATGGCATGGGTGGACAAAGAAATGTAGTTGATACTATGTTTGTTACTTATTGGAAAGGTTCTCAATTACGTAGAGCTAACTTCCAAGACGGAACTCGTTATGCTATGCCTGTAAATGGTTGGAATTTCGGAAAAAGAATGCCTGCTAACTACTTCGCTATTGATACTATTTTATTAACAAGCGGTGCTAATGGCGATATGGATACAACCAGAGCTAATAACAATAACGGTGGTTTTGAAAACGCTTGGACAAGCAAATATTACCAAGCTGCCGCTCCTGCAGGTATGGAAATCAATTCAAACGGTACAACAAATGATGTTTTAGTTGCTTATGCTTGGACTTTCAAATCTGGTGTTCCAGCTATAACAGGCACTGATACTTCAGTATTTGTTTACCAAAAAGATCCTGCAACTGCTCCTGCTGGAATGAAAAGAAATAACTACGCTGGTTACGGATTATTCTTAAACGAGGGTTCGACAGGATGGGAAAATACTAAAGCTTACAATACAGCTTTAATGGCTTTAAAAACTTCTTCATACGCAGTTGTTAATGGTTGGGAAGGTTTCATTGCTGGTCAGGCATTCACAAGCGAAAGATTTGTTGAAACTTACTTCAAATTAACAGTTACCGGTAACATTGGTGCTGGTATTGAAGATGCTAAAAATGTAGAAATCTCAGGTTTATATCCTAATCCTGCTACAAGCAGCACTGCAGTTCGTTTCTCATTAAAAAACAACAGCAATGTAACTATCAGCATCAATAACATTTTAGGTCAAGAAGTTGCAACTATGGATTTAGGAAAAGTTGCTGCTGCTAAATATGATTACAACGTTGATTTAAGCACTTTAACTCCAGGTATGTACACAGTTAGCGTTAAAGCTGGTAACAGTGTTCAAACTCAAAAATTAATGGTTACTGAATAATCAGTTTCCTTTTATATTAAAAAAACTGCCTCCACAATGGGCAGTTTTTTTTTGTTTATACGTTAAATAAAAATCATGCTAAATATCCTTATAATTTTATCCTGGCTTTCATTCTTCAACACCAACTCATCAATCAATGAAAAACCAATTCAAAGTAGCGAAGAAGTAAAACTTGCTCAACTTATCAATTCCTACAGAATAAGTAAAAGACTTGATTCAGTAAGTGTTTCAGCAAACCTTAACATTGTTGCTCAAACTCATGCCAACGACCTTCATTTATATTATAAAGAAAGTAATCGCTGCAATATGCACTCATGGTCGAGAAACGGAAACTGGAAAGAATGTTGTTATACTGATAACCACAAACAGGCAAAATGTATGTGGGATAAACCAAGAGAACTAAGTCCCTATAAAGGAGATGGATTTGAAATTGCTGCGTTTTACAGTGATGGAATAACCGCACAAATGGCTTTGGATATGTGGAAGGAAAGTCCTTCACACCATGATGTAATTTTGCAAAAAGGTATCTGGAAAACTAAAAGCTTTAAAGCAATGGGAATCGGAATTAAAGGCAATTATGCCTGCGTCTGGTTTGGGTTTGAGCCTGATTCCAATTAATCAAAATTCTCAATTTCTAATTTAGCTAATCGTGAAAGAATTGCTCCTTTAGTTCTGCCAAAATGTTCAGCGATTACATTTAATTTCTTTCCTGAAAAGTATAAATCGGTCAGCTCATCATCCAATTCTTTTGTCCAGGGTCTATAAGCCGCTTTATAAGTCTCACGCTTTTCATCAACAGTAAATGCTTTTACCAATGCCGGCTTTTCTTTAGCTTTTGGATATGAAACCAGCTTTTTGCTAGACTTAACCGGTTTTGTTTCAACTTCCTCCTCTTCATCATCATAAACAAATTCAATATTTGCTGATTCAGAAATACCATCAGGCACAAGCACAAAAGGAATAGACAGTTTATTTTTTGTTCTTGTTATCGCTACATATAACAAGTTAATTTCTTCATTAAGTTTCGATAAATCAGGCGCTTCTTTTTCATCTTTTAGCTGGCGGTCCAAACGTTTTTCATTGATAAAATCATTTACCAATTCCACCTCATCATACTCCATTCCTTTTGCCCGATGTACCGTTGAAAACACAATTTCAGCTTTATGTTTATCAGCTGCATCAAGATGTTTTTCCTTTAATTCCTTTAAAATATTCGGAATTTCATTACCGTACTTATTTACAATTTCAACCATCATCGAAAGCTGCACATCCTCTGTGTTTTCAATGTATTCTTCCAAATCCTCCATGTTTCTCATCAAGCCAATTAATTTGTCTTTTATGAGTGATTTTCTTCCATTGTATAAATTTAAAACATCATATATAGAAGCACCATCATCAGCATAAGTATAAGAACTAATATGTCCTTCGAAATATATTTTTTTGATATGAGATTCTTCTGATAAAAACTCAATCGCCCTTAATAACAATCCAAGATTTGTTCGAGCCAAAACAGCTTTGGTTTTTAATGATTTACTTACTCCTAAACCTTCTATTGGCGGAACTTCTTTAAGTCCCATTTGCTTTTTAAAAGAGAGAATTTTCTTACTCAAATCAGCAATTGGTTTTGGAAACCTAAAGCTGTTGTTCAAAGAATATTGTTTGAAGTTTAATTGCTCCAAGGAATTGATTGCAAATCTCCAGGAATAAATCTGTTGATGAGTATCGCCAACAATTACCTTTACTGCTTTTTGTTTTATAAAAACATCCAACATGGCAGGAGAAGCATCCTGACCTTCATCAAATAAAATATAATCATAAGGTAGTTGAGGTGCTGCCAACTGAAATTTCTTCAAATAAAAATCATGAGTTATTTCAATCTCACCCCTATCCATTCTTGCCAAAAGAATACGGGCATGTTGAAGCAAATAATCATAATACCTTGAAACAAATGCATAAGCCTTTTTATCAGAAACGATATCCTGATAATTCAATTCTACCAGTTTCATTTTATCTGAATTACAGAAATAGGAAATCATTTGGTTGATGTGATTGGCAGCAATAAATTCAGCATGCTTCTCCCCTCCTACTTTCAATCCTAATAATTCAGCAATATCGTAAGTTCTGTATGCCTGAGTTCTAACTCTATAATTATGTTTAAAAACAATATTTTTATACGCAAGCGAATGTGCTGTTTCAATTTTTACATGATGTAATCCTGCTTCAGCAAACTTGTTCTGTGCTTCAATTTTTACAGATTTATTATAAGCCAAATACAGAATTTTACTCCCTTCTGGCCTCGATTTAGCATATTCAATGATAGTTGTAGTTTTTCCAGAACCAGCGACGGCATTAATTTTTATATCTCCAACCGAGTTTATAATTTGCTTTTGTTCAGGACTTAATTTCATTGTAAGATTCAAAAATTGAGACCCACAATTTAATTGCTCCTCAAAGAAAATCTTTAAAAATATTCAAACTTCTTAACAATGAATCGGATATAAAATCCAAATTCCATGCAAGACTTTGATTAACATCTAGTATTAAGGTTTACCTAAATTAATTCTTTAACCATTTAAAATGGTAGATTTTATTGTCTTGCTTAATTTGAATGATATACAAACCATTGGTTTCAATTTCATGAAATACTTTTTGGTCAGGATAAACATCCATAAACCCTTTAAGTAAAATCCCTGATGAATTATAAATACTTAATTGTTCTATATTCGCTTGGTTTTGGAATGAAACCTGGAAATAATCATTTCCAGGATTTGGATAAATTTTTATCAATCGAGAAAAATCATTTTCAGACAATCCCGTGCTCAACAATCTTGAAGAATTAACCAAATATTTCAGATTTTTAGCTTTGTAAATGGTATCCATTTCAAACTCTAAAATTGGAACTCCACCATTTGTTACAAACCATTGATAAATTGTTTTATTGGTATTAACTCCACCCGGATCAAACCCACCGGGAACACTTACATAAGCTCCTGAAATTTTATTACGAACCCGAAAAGTTGTTCTTTGACTTTTTACCAATTTTCGCTTGATGGCATTCATAGGTAAATTGTTGAATTTCGTTCTAATAGTTCCGTATCCAACATAATCTGAAGTGTAAATTGTTTTGAAATAAATTTGAGCAGAATCAAATAACGGATTTGCAGGAATGCCCAAATCAACAGCTAAAGTCGTATAAATTGAAGTAATCGAATCGGCAAATTTCGACCCAAATGTTGAAGGGAACTCCATGTATAAAATTTTCCCTTCGCCACCAAAAAATCCGTCAGGTTGTACTATCTGTTTGATTTGAGCAATATTGGCATTGTAAAAATCAGGCAAAGAGCTAACAATCGGATTTATATAAACCAGGTTGCAACCTTCGGGAGCACTTGGGAAATCTTGTGGACTTACATAAAAAAATGTATCCTGAGATTGCGGTCTGATGCCCGTTGCATCCCAGTTACAGTTTGGCCCAGTTTGCATAACAGCAGCAAGTTCCTCAACATCAATAGCAGTATCTTTTGCCATTAAAAACCATTCACCTGGTAAACCCATATCTTCTCTATAAATTGAAATCTGGGCATTTGCTTTTAATGTAACAATGAGTAAAAACAGGAGTATATATTTCTTCATAAATGTGAAGTTAATTAAATAATTCTCAAACCTCATCAAAGTAAAATCCTTAAGAAAATTTTATAAAAAAAAAGAGCAACCTAAACAGATTGCTCTTTTATAAAATTTAATTTTAAATTATTGAAAAGGGATAAGTGTTATACCTGCCGAAAACACCCTGATATCGGGATTCTCCTGACCTGCAACTCCTGAATCTTTTTTGAAATATGGTGTTAAAGAATAATTTGCAAATGCTCTGAACCATCCGTAACCAACTCTAGCTGTTGCTTGAACTCTGAATGGATTGATGCTATAATCATCTCTCATTTTAGATTCTAATTCGTAACCATCGGCTGTACTTTCAATTTTTACATGAGAATAAGCTTTGTAGGTTCCTATTAATCCAACAGCCATATGAAATCCATTTCTTCCTTTTGCTGTTCTAGGTGCAAATTTTACTAATAATGGAACATTAAAATTAAAATTATATAACCTGTTTCTATTTAAAGCTTTTTGATTTGAATCGGCACTAACCGCTCTTGCATTTGGAGTTAAAATTCTATTTGTGTTAAATTCAAACGTTTGAAACTCCATACCTAAACCTGAAGTCAGGGCCAGATTATTTTTTATTAGGATCAAATCTCCTTCTAAAAAATTGATACCATAAAACCATGATTTATTGATTTTGGTTTCCAAGAAATTATAATTTGTTGGCATGGTAAAATTCATTTGATTATCGGTAAATGAATTCATTCCCATTTCGAAACCACTATAAACTTCTTTTAAAGGTTTTTTCTTGCTTGATTTCTTTTTGTCCTCATCACCTGCATCTTTTTGTTCAATGGCTAATTCTTTACCATCTTCATAAATTAAAACCTTTCTATTACCAATACGAATTTTAGTTGTATCGCCATCTTCACCATTTCTTTCATCCTTTAATTGTTCTCCCGTGGAACCATCAACTACATTTGAAATTCCGGCAACATTGATGTTTTTGGTTGTTGGATTTCCATTATACACGCCTTTTGTAGCACCAGCAGCTTCAACATTTAATGATTTATTGGCAAACACATTAAAGTAAGTTGCTCCTGCGCCTTCAATTTTAGTTTCTTCAGTTTTTAAATCAGATGCATAATATTTAGATGCACCGGCAATCTCTACTTCCGCATTTTGCGCTGTTCCTTTGATTGTAGCTTTACAAGCACCTGCCAATTCTAATTTAAAATCAGTAACTTTTATATTCAAATTTAATTTTGATGCACCACTACTTTCTACTTCTAATTTTTCGGTTTCAATTACTGAATTTGGTGAGGTAAAAAATTCACCTGCTCCACTAACTTCCAATGAATTTAATTTTGTGAAATAAACTTTAATTGGTTCATCAAAAACACCTGCTGTTCCCTGCTCAATTTCTAATATTCCACCACTCACAGAAATTTCTAATTTATCAGTTTTTGAACCTGCATCAACCTTATTGGTTTTCGACTGAATTAATTCAATTTTGTAAGGCATTCCAAGTTCAATTTTCGTGAATTCCTTAACTTCTTTTTCTTGCGCAAAAATACTCATTGAGGCAAAACACATTGATAAGATTAACCACTTTTTCATATTCGTTTTATT
>JBIPMI010000143.1:0-7725 GCA_044369215.1 Bacteroidia bacterium
TACGCTATAATGTGTAAAAAACTTATTAAAAATTCATATAGGTTAATGTTAACTATCTATTACGATTATCCTTTTCTTTACCAGGGAACTTTTTATATAGTTTTTCGGAATTTAGATAGTGCTCTTTCATTTTACTCTCTTCTAACATTTCTTTAGGGCAACATAAGCGGAAATAAATGTTTAATAACATCACCAAATCATCTCAAACCGAGCGCGAACCTTCGGTTCGCGCTCGGTTTGAGGTGAGGATTATTCATTCATTTTTATTTACTACTATAATGTCATCCCTATGGGATTTTAGGAAATTTCACAAAAAACAGAATTCCTTTTTTTAATTGATTTTGCTTTACGATTATCCGCATCTTTACCTAAAAAGAAATTTAGAGAAACTTTATACCTGATTATTACTCGTAAAAATTAAAAAAACACAAAAAATGGATAATGAATAGAGTTATGTTTCCTATAGCAAGTTCTTAAAATCCTGAAGGGATGACATGATTATAGAAAATAAAAAGTAAAGAATACCATCCTCCAAACTCTGCCAACGCGGACCAAAGGTCCGCGTTGGCAGAGTTTGGGGGAATTCGTTTCAAGCAATTTTCTATAAACAGGTGACCACCTTCGGGGTCTTGAATTTCATAAAATCCAGCAATTTAACTTCAAACTAAATTTGAAAATATTTCTCAAAACGTACACTTGATTTATAAAAAATAATTAGTAGCAATCATGTGGATTTTCGTAAACGATGAAATTAATTATTAAGAATAAAATATTGAAAAAGCAGTTGCAAAATGTTGTCTGAATAGTTAACATTGCATATTGAAAACCTCTAGACAAGTTATTGCATATAAAAACTATTTTTTGGACTTCTATAAGCACCAAACTGATGATGTACAAAGAAAAATAGAATGGACATTAAATCTATTACGAACAATTGAACATGTTCCAAAAAAATATTTCGACCACATGTCGGGTACTGATGGACTTTATGAAATTAGGGTAGAATTTGGTGGGAACATTTTTAGAATTTTTGCATTTTTCGACAACGGGAATATTGTCGTTTTGGGAAATGGCTTTCAAAAGAAATCTCAAAAAACGCCAAAAACTGAAATTGAAAAAGCATTAAAAATTAAACTAGAATATGAAAAAGAAAGAAGCAAATATCACAACTCTTGAAGAAATTCTTGACAACAAATATGGCAAACGTGGTGCAAAAAAAAGAGAACAATGGGAACAAGAATTTGAAAGTTTCCAACTAGGTGTGCTGCTAGAGGAAGCAAGACTTAAACTTGGCATGACACAAGAAGAACTTGCTATTAAATGTGGTACTAATAAATCTTATATTTCACGAATTGAAAATAATGCTAGTGACATCCGTCTTTCAACTTTAATGAAAATAATTCAAACTGGTTTTGGTGGACATTTAAAACTCACCTTACAACTTTAATCAAATAAAACACACTTGTACAATAAGTTACAAGTGTGTTTTATTGCTTTATTAAAAAAGCTAAAATACTAGACCATTATCCCCTAATAATCAATTTGTATTGAGCTTTTTAATCCCGAATCATGAAGAAATTTTTCCTTCTTCATCAGATTTATATCGCCATTCATCATGTCTTCTACCAATCCTGCTAAATCATATTTAGGCTCCCAGCCCAATTTGGTTTTAGATTTTGTTGGGTCTCCAATCAATAATTCTACTTCTGTTGGGCGGTAGTAACGAGGATCAACTGCTACAATTTCTTGTCCTATTGTTAATTTACAATGTTCAAAAACTCCTTTATTTTTTAGTTTATCCTCATTCAATCCTTGAACGAAACCAATTTCAGATTCAGCCTCACCTTTAAATCCTATTTCAATTCCAATTTCATTAAATGCCATTTTAATAAAATCTCTAATTGAGGTAGTAATACCTGTAGCTATTACATAATCTTCAGCTTTTTCTTGTTGAAGAATTAACCACATGGCTTCCACATAATCTTTAGCATGACCCCAATCTCTTTGGGCATTTAAATTCCCCAAATACAATTTATCCTGCAAACCAAATGCAATTTTACTAGCAGCTCTGGTAATTTTTCTTGTAACAAAAGTTTCACCTCTGTTAGGACTTTCATGGTTAAATAAAATGCCATTACAAGCAAACATATCATAAGCTTCTCTGTAATTAACCGTAATCCAATAAGCATATAATTTAGCTACTGCGTAAGGAGATCTTGGATAAAAAGGTGTAGTTTCTGATTGAGGCACAGCTTGCACCAATCCATATAATTCTGAAGTAGATGCCTGGTAGATTTTGGTCTTTTTTGTTAAACCCAACAACCTGACTGCTTCAAGAATTCTTAATGTTCCAATTCCATCGGCATTGGCAGTATATTCAGGAGTTTCAAAACTAACATGAACATGACTCATAGCTGCCAAATTGTATATTTCATCAGGTTGAGTTTCTTGAATAATCCTGATTAAATTGGTACTATCTGTTAAATCACCATAATGTAATTTAAGTCTTAAATGTGTCTCGTGAGGGTCTTGGTATAAATGATCAATTCTATCAGTATTTAACAAACTGCTTCTTCTTTTTACACCATGTACAAAATAGCCTTTATTCAAAAGCAATTCAGCTAAATAAGCCCCATCCTGACCAGTTATTCCGGTAATTAACGCAACTTTTGTCATTAAATTGATACTGTTTTATATGATTGAATATTATCTAAAAACCATTGATAGGTGCTAAAAATACCATTATTCAGTTGAATTTCATGTTTCCAACCTAAAGCATGCATTTTACTTACATCCATCAATTTTCTTGGTGTACCATCTGGTTTTGAACTGTCCCAAACAATACTTCCTTTATGTCCAACAACTTTTTGAATTGTTAAGGCCAATTCATGAATTGTATTATCTATGCCAGTTCCAACATTATAAAGATTATCAGGAAGCACATTTTCTACAGCAAACAGAACAGCTTTAGCTAAATCATCTACGTGTAAAAACTCTCTTTTAGGAGTTCCTGTCCCCCATAAAACAACTTCTTTATGACCTTCAATTTTTGCCTCATGAAATTTACGAATCATGGCCGGCAAAACATGTGAGGTGGTTAAATCAAAATTATCAAATGGACCATATAAATTGGTTGGCATTAAACTTACATAGTCTTTACCAAATTGTTTTCGGATGGCCTCACAAGCTTTCACTCCTGAAATTTTCGCAATTGCATACCATTCATTTGTTGGTTCCAAAGCACCTGTAAGCAAATCTGTTTCATTCATTGGCTGATTAGATAAACGAGGATAAATACAAGAACTACCAAGAAAAATAAATTTATTAACTCCATTCATATGAGATGCATGAATGAGGTTATTTTGCATCTGCATATTATCCATCAAAAACTGATAAGGATAAGTTTGATTTGCTAAAATACCGCCAACTCTGGCAGCAGCATCAATTACGATTTCAGGCTTATGAAATTTAACAAACTGTTCAACTTCATTTTGGTTTCTCAAATCAAGCTCTTTGCTCGACAAGCCAATTATTTGCTCGTAACCATTTTTTAGTAGATTTCTTTTGATTGCTGAACCAACCATTCCATGTTGACCAGCAACGAAGATTTTTTGATCTTTTCTCACTGTATTAAAGTTTCACTTGTAGGATAATCCCAAATTCGATTTTTCAATCTTAAAATCTATTTCATTATTATTTTGGATTGAAATGAATGATAGATATCGTTTAAATTTTAGCAGCTTCTTTCTGTAATAATTCCTTCTTCACCGGAACAACACCAATTTCTTCACAAACCAAACCACCGGCTAAATTAGCAATGCTAGCAATTTCTTTGTTTGTAAGACCTAAAGCCAAACATAAGGACGCAACACTAATTACAGTATCTCCTGCCCCACTTACATCAGCAATTTTTCTGATGTGCGCAGGTATATATTCAAATTCTCTTCCATTGCTAATCATAACTCCTCTTTCGCTTAATGTTACCATGATATTTTTAATTTCCATGGTTTTCATCAATTCAAGAACAGCCGCTTCAAATGAAACTTTATCAGATGGATCAACATCTTTTTTGAAACCTTCTTTTAACTCTTTTAGATTTGGTTTAAAAAAATCAACTCCTTTGTAATTTAAGAAATTTCTCTTTTTAGGATCAACTGCTACTTTTTTACCCAATTTATGAGCTTCTTGTACAATTTGAAGAATTAATGATTCTGTGATTACACCTTTATCATAATCTTCAAAAATAACTACATCACAAGCCGGCAATAAATCATTTATAATTCTATGGCTCAACAAATAAGTATCGTATTCAGTTAATGGAGTTGTTATTTCCTGGTCAATTCTCAACATTTGGTGGTGATGCGCAATTACCCTTGTTTTAGTGGTGGTTTTTCGTTCTTTTGATTGAATAATTCCGGAAAGACCTATGTGTTCTTTTTCCAGTAATTCCAATAAATCTTTTGCTTCTGGATCTTCGCCAACAACGGAGCACAAAATAGGTTTTGCACCAAGAGCGACTAAATTCATAGCAACATTTGCAGCACCACCTAATCTATTGTCTTTGTGAGTAATAGCTACAACAGGAACCGGTGCTTCCGGTGAAATCCTATCAACATTGCCCATCAAATAGGCATCAATCATTACATCACCAATAACCAACACTTTAAGACCTTCAAACTTCGAAACGATATCTTGCATAAAATTCACGAATAAGGCTGCAATTTAGTTGATTTTAAAGAAAAATCTTAACGAAAATCCGCTACTTTACTTAAAAACTTATTTATGGAATTTTAAAATTCTATAGCGCATTTTTTTTACACCTTAAAATCAAAAAAAACATAAAAAAATGATTTATGATTAGTGATATTTTTCTTATTGTAAGGTCTAAAATCCAGAATGGATGACATGATTATAAAAAACAAAATACGGGCCCCAACCCCGAACTCTCCACGACTCGGACCTTCGGTCCGCGTCGTGGAGAGTTCGGGAGGAATTCATTTCAAGTATTTTTCTATAAACATGTGACCACCTATCGGGGTCATTAATTTCATTGAGTAGGGGTATTTAATTCTAAACCAAATAGTTGAAAAAATCTTAAATCATATACTGGATTTAAAAAAAGTACTTCTGGATAGATGCGGATATTCGATTTATTTTAAGTAAACAAGCTGATATTCGAAAATTGCATTTTTAAAAAAAACTTCTGACATACATGAGCAAATTCATATAGAAAAAATCAGGTTTTAAAAAGAATTTGCAAAATCCTAATAGGGATTATTTGCTAGTCATAGATACCATCCTCAATCAAGTTAAGTAAAAATTTAATCGGAATTGGTCATCCAAACCGCCCCAAAATTGAACAAAGCCAATATTTTCTTATTTTGCAGTTGAAATTTAAAAAGAAAATGAAGTTTATTTACCTTCCTATTTCGATTCTATTATTATTTATTTCTGTTAATTCAATTGCTCAAAATGAAATTTCAGGAAACATTCATATCATCAAAAAATCTGCAGATATTAACTTATCTGAAATTGCTGATTTGCCAGATGCAAGAATTATCTCCTTGGCACCGGCACCATTAAATGAAACCAAACAAATAAAATTAGAACTTGATAGAAAAAGGGCAAATTTTATCGTAAATCAAAAAACTGCTTTGCAAAAAAAAGGTGCTGCTGCTTCACCTAAACTAAGTAATAATTTCAATGGAAATGTAACTCAGGGAACACCAAATGATAACGATTTTGCTATTTCAAACTCAGGTTTGATGATGAGTGTGGTGAATCAAAATCTTAATGTTTACAACGATACCGGCAGAATGATTTTTGGCAGAACTTTAGCTTCTATTGCTAACTCATTAGGTGCTTTAAACAGAACCTACGACCCAAGAGTAATTTACGATCCGGATCAGGATAGATTCATTTTAGTTTTTCTTCAGGGTTCAAGTAGTGAAGATACCCGAATTATAGTGGGATTTAGCAAAACTAGTGACCCAACTAAAACATGGAGTTTTTATACAGTTCCGGGGAATATAACCAATGATAGTACTTGGAGTGATTATCCGATTCTCTCCTTAAGTAAAGATGAGTTGTTTATTACAATCAATCGTTTAAAAGACAATACTTTCTGGAAAAATGGATTTTTAGAATCGTATATCTGGCAAATTGATAAAATGAATGGTTTCAATTCTGATACAGCATTAACAACCAAAAATTACAATAATATTCAATACAACGGTAAATCAATCTGGAGTATTTGTCCTGTAAAATATGCCCATCATTTAGAAGGACCTGGAATGTTCTTTTTATCACATCGTCCATCCGACTTAAGCAATGATTCAGTATTTGTTCATTATATATCAAATACCATAAAATCGGGAAATGCCACTTTAACAACCAAAGTTTATAAAAATCCTGTTGCTTATGGTTTGCAACCCAATGCACTTCAACCAAACGGCAAAAAATTGCAAACGAATGATGCCAGAGTTTTGAGTGCGATGTCGGTAAATGGGATGATTTATTATGTTGGAAATACAATCGACCCAAATCTGTTTTCGCCGGCAGTTTATTTTGGAAGAATCGAAGAAACGTGGACCAATCAACCAAAATTATTCGGACAAATTATCTCTTACGATTCACTAGACTTAGGTTATCCAAGTATAAGTTATGCGGGTTCTGGTCAAAATGGTGACCATAGTTGTATGATTACATTTTCGCATGTATCAGCCAAGTATTTCCCTGGAACTTCGGTTGTTTATGTAGATAGAAATTTTAATCTAAGTGCACCCTTATTCGTAAAAAGAGGAGAAGGTAGTATTGCTTTATTAGGAGATACTGTTGATAGATGGGGTGATTATACCGGCATCCAAATGAAATTTAACGAATTGGGCGTTTGTTGGCTAAACGGTTCTTATGGAAATGTAAGTGGACAAAACAGAACATGGATTGCCCGAATTGTAAACCAAGACCCATTATTAGGAGTGAAAGAGTTTTCAGAATTAAAGGATTTTAAATTGTATCCAAATCCGGCAAACCAAGAAATTCAGGTTCAGTTTCATGCCCAAGAAAAAATGCTAGTAGATATTGTTTTATGTGATTTACAAGGAAAAGAAATTCAAATCATGAATAAAGATTGGGTTAAATCAGGACTTAACGAATTAAGAATGAATACCGGATCAATTGAAAATGGCATGTATATTGTAAGAATTAGAAATCATGAAAAAACTATTTTCACTCATCGCCTACTTGTTGCTCATTAGCTTGGTATTTTCTTGTAAATCAAGAGCACATAAAATTTCAAATCCAACAAAAGAAAGTATAGAAAATGCGAAACCATTGATGGAATCAAAAACAGATTCGTTAAAAAATTATCTGGATGAAGAAAGAGCAAGAAGGTTAAAGAAATAAAAATAGGCAATTCTAAATTTTAAACATTTAGAGTTGCCTTATAAAAGCAAAAATCGATAAGAACAACAACCAAGAAAGCTTAAAGTTATTTAAAAATTACCAATCAATAAATACCATTAACCCAGAATGGGTGACATGATTATAGATCATACAAATCATGCAAGAACAATAACCCAGAATGGGTGACATGATTATAGCAAGAGCAAATCCCACAAGAACAGAAACCCAGAATGGGTGACATGATTATAGAAAATAGATATCACAGATGACCAATAACCCAGAATGGGTGACATGATTATAGCAAGAGCAAATCACGAAAGT
>JBIPMI010000144.1:0-7698 GCA_044369215.1 Bacteroidia bacterium
AATGATATATCGCCATAAACCCGCATTTGTACTGATAACTAAGGCGTAGTTTTCATTGATTTTTACCTCACTCAAGCTCAATGTTTTGGGATGCGTTTTTCCATATTCACTCATGGGCATGAATTCAAAATAAATCCCATAATCCAACATCAGCAGCATATCATCAGAACCCAATCTATCCTGAATTCCCAAAAATCCTTCACTGGCATTATAGGTTTCCAGATAATTCATTTGGGAACCTTTAATGAGTTCCTTAAATCTATCGCGATAGGGTGTAAAACTTACACCACCATGCACATAAACTTCTAAATTCGGCCAAATATCAAGCAAATTATTTTTCCCTGTGAGTTCAAATAAACGTTCTATTAATACGATTGTCCAAGTTGGAACTCCAGAAATATTTGTTACATCTTCATTAACAGTTGCCTGAGCCATTCTTTCAATTTTCTCATCCCAATTGTCCATGATGGCAATACTCAAATCAGGTGTTCTAAGAAAATGAGCCCAGAAAGGCATGTTCTGCATCATAACTGCACTCAAATCACCATAAAAAGTTTCGGCACCGGCATTGTGAGAATTAATTTGGTGACTTCCACCCATAACCAAACCCTTACCATTAAAAAGTAATGAATCAGGTTTTTGGTTGAGGTACCAAAGCAAAACATCTTTCCCTCCTTGGATATGACATTCTTCCAAACTTTCGTAGGTAACAGGAATAAATTTACTTTTTGCACTCGTAGTTCCGCTGGATTTTGCAAACCAACTCACTTCACTTGGCCATAAAATATTCTGTTCACCCTGCATCATCCTTTGGATATAATGCTTAAAATCGTCGTAATTGGTGACAGGAACTCTTTCTTTATAAGTCTCTAAAGAATGTATTGTTTTGAAATCATACTTCCTACCAAACTCAGTAATTTGGGCCGTTCGGAGCAATTTCATTAATTGATCGTGTTGTACTCCAAACGGATTACTCAACATGGTTTCAATCGCAGGAATTCTGCGTTTCAGATACCAAGAAACCAAAGAGTTGATGATGGGCATAGTATCGCTAAAATGCTAAAAAATTTGTTAATTCCCAAATCATAAGAAACAAAAACAGGAGCCTTAGCTCCTGTTCTCGCGTAATCAATCAAATTTTCACAAACAAAGTGAAGCTTTGAAGCTTAAAGTATGGCAATAACCTAGTTATCGCTGACGTTTAAGTCGAAACTTAAGGTTGGCTCTTCTTTTTCTTTTACAGGTTCAGAAACCAACTCACTCAATCCTGGAGTATTGTCTTTAGGTTCAGCTTTTTTAGCTACCGGTTTTGGTTTAACCAATTCACCTAATCCACTCACTTCCAATTTGTTTTCTCTAGCAAACATACCAAAAGCAATTGCCTGTTTAATACCTGCTAAAACCACTTCAACCTCAAATTCGTCGTTCGACAAACCTCTTGGGTTAATAGTTACAGACAACCTTGTATCTAAACAATAATCAATTAAAGTTTGGATATTTTTCCTACGCGTAATTACAACTGCATTTTCATCTGACATGGCCATATTCGTTTTCAATTTGGTCTGTAAAAATACAAATACCTGAAAGAATATTAAGTTAAGCTAACCTGAAATTTTGTCAAAATGAATGATTCATTTCAAGGTCAGGCAGATACGTTACGAACACTAAATTTCGTCATGAATTATGACAGAATTACCTGAGAATGGTAAAATTACCTTTTCTGTTGCCGGAATCCCCATTGTAACCTGAATAGCTTAGGATATAAAAGAATACATCCGTTGCAACCGGAGCTCCATCGATTTTGCCATCCCAGAAATCTAACTTGTTATCGGTTTCGAAAACTTTACCTCCCCAACGGTTATAAATCTCAATATGGAAGTCTTTTACAAAAACCGGAACCCACTGAAATAAATCATTCAAACCATCGCCATTTGCTGTAAAAGCATTTGGTACATAAACAGTTGGTGCCTGAATTAATTCTATTGTGTTCGACCTGCTTAAATAAGGTGAAGTTCCTTCTATTAAATTCTCAGTGGCTAAAATTGTATAATTAAACAAACCTTCATTTAGATTCAATTTATTATCTACATAACTGAGCTTCAATGAATCGGTACGAGAAATCGATTGTTCAGGTAAACTTGGGTCAGACCTTAAAACATCATAAGAAAGTGGAGCTGTTGCCCACCCTTCATAAACACACCAATCTAAATTACTCTGGAAGCTTTTCGCATTTCCAACTAATAAAATTGTACATGCCGGTCTACCCATCACTCCAATATTATCACAAGTGTCTTGCATGACCAGGTGATAACAATATGAAAACTTCTGAACGTCGACATCATCATCAATATAAGTGGTATCAAATTTTTCCTCAAAAACCTTCAATAAACTATAATTTCCTCCCTTAATGGTTTTGTACAAAAAGTATTTGGCAAAATCTAATTCTGGTGTTGGACTCCAATTCAGGTGTATTGATTGATTATTTTTAACACTGGCGAAATTTATTAATTGCTTATCCGGCATAAATTTCAATTGTTCAAATGTTCCTAAAGTATCTGAAGATGGACCCATTCTTCTGCATTGATTCAAGCCAACCATAAAATAGCGGTAATTGATATTAGCATATTCAGGAGTATTTTTATCAAGAAAAAATCTTTCACTTTTATCTGAAATTGAATCAATTACAATTAAACTTCCTGCTCCGGTATATCTGAACAAATAATAAGTAAGAAAATTTGAATCTGTCCTTGAACTAGAATCTCCCCAATAAACTGCCGTTTCTGCATTGTTAAAAAGAGTCATACATAACATATCTGTTGAAGGAACCAAAGGCATTGGGTCAATCTTTACCCAAAAAGTATCATAAGTAATTTTACTATTGGGGCAAAGTCTATCACATACTTCAACATAAACCGGAAAGGGAGATTTAATAGTTTCATGTTCGCATAAAGATTGAAAACAAAAATTAGTTGATGCTTCCCTAAGCCCTGTGCTTAAAGTATCAAAGACTGGCTTACCTGAAAATCCCTGAGACATAATTGGAGAACTAACTTTAAGATAAACAGAATCTCGTGGGTCAGTTCCTTTAATTTTTAAACAAAACTGATTTGGAACTTGCACAGTCACAGTATCGCTGAGTAAAGCAGAATTATCAATATTGGTAATTGAAATAGCAGGTGGACTACTTTCAACAATTCTAATCCAAAAAGTGGTCTCCGATTCCTTGTTTATCGGACAAGCATTATCTATAGCATTGATATAAACCGGAAACGGAGATTTCATTCTTAAATGTTCGCAAGCACTTTGAATACAAAAATTAGTTTCTACAATCCTTAATCCGGCTTTCAATGTGTCAAATTCAGGCAAATTTGAAAATGCTGAATCCATCATTGGAGTTTGAATCCGCAGATAAATGGAGTCATTTTCCATATCCATTGCCCGTATATTCAGACAAACCCTATCTGGAACAACAATATCGATGGTATCGGTTGTTAAAATGGTATTATCTATTTTAACAACACTTGATAATGGAGGATTATTTGGACAGATCGTAACTGTAAATTGTAATTCCAGCCTTACCTCTCCTATCTTTACTCCGAATCTGAATTCCTCCACCAGAATACTTGCAACATAAATACCCGGAGCATTTGGAATACAAGATAGTTCCCCGGTTTTTGAGTTAATGGTTAAAGGTAAAGTTCCGTTAATTGAATTTGATTTTCCGTAACCGGGCGACCAAATAATATCAGAATATGGACCCGATTGAGGATTATCCGTTTGAGGATTATTTCTATCTAAATTACCATTTAAAGGATTGATCAAAGAAAATTTCAACTCATCACCATCTGGGTCGGTAAAGTCCATATTGTACTTAAACAAATTATTCGCACACATTAATGTACGTGGATTGTTTGTATAATAAGGAGTATTGTTCTTTATGAATCTTGGGGGAGGAATTTCAGCATACAAAACCATTGCAGCATCACCAGGTCTCTGAATATTATTGATGATTCCATTTCTGCAACATCTTTCCCAGGCAAAATAATAACCACCTGTGCTACCATACTGAGCATCCGGTAAATTAATAATTGCTGTTAAAGTACCAATATGGGTGCAGCCGGTAGTAATTGAAGGACAATTAAAACCCGTAAAAACCAATGTATCATCTTTTATCAGTTCTAAGCGGATAGTTTGTTTCTTGGTATTTGAACCTTTTTCAAATAAACCAACCCAGGTAGGTTCATCAAAATAGGCATTGGGATTTCCATTCTCACAATCTCTGATTACCCTTACCGAAAGTCTATAGCTGCTGCCTGATAACCATTCTAAACGGAAACTTCCTCCCACCAGGTGAGTTGCATTCCCAATAAATGGAAACATCAGAATTAATATGGTGAGCAGACGCCTCAATCTATCAAACATAACAAAAAATATGTGAAATTGATTTTAGTTATATAGAAAGACCAACTTTTTACTCTAAAGGTTCCCTCCCCGATTATCTTTGCAGCAATGGAACTCATTAAAACCAAATTTGAAACCTTATTGCAGGTTAGACCGGATGATATTGACATGAACCAACATGTACATAGTAGTAGATACATTGATTATGTTTTGGCGGCGCGTTTCGATCAGATGGAAAGATGTTACAAAATGCCCATGCAGGAATTCATTAAACATGGTTTTGGTTGGGTTATCAGAAATACCTTCATGGAATTTAAACGTCCTTTGTTATTAGGTGAACACATGAAAATCATAACATGGATTGATGAAATGCAAAAAGATGGTGTGAAGGTGAATTTCGAAATTCAAAAAGACAATGGCAAACAATCGTGTACAGGTTATTTTAATTATACCATGGTAAGTCTCGAAAGCGGAAGGGCTGCTCTTATTCCCGATTGGATTAAAGAGCGATATTCCATCTAAAATTCAAATCATCAATAAAATACCAGAAAACTATAAAATCCGTTTTTCAGTACTTATACTTGCAAACTTGAAAACATTAAAGAACAATTTCGCATTTCTGATTCTACTGCTTTTTACAGCACTTTTTGCATGTAAGAAAAACGATGTATTTACTACAAAAGGAGTAAATCTGAAATTTTCTACTGATACCGTTTTCTTTGATACCATTTTTAGTAGATTAGGCCAAAATCCTCAATTGCCACGTAGTGTTACATTACAGGTTCGTGTGAGTAATCCTGATGCGAATGCAGTAAAAACCAATATTAGTTTAGCAGGAAATATTTATGGTTTATTTAAATTGAATGTAGATGGACGCTCAGGGACATCATTCAAAGACATTGAGATACTTGGAAACGATTCAATTTATATTTTTGTACAAGCTTATATTGATCAGGTAAATAGCAATACACCATTTATTGTTGCAGACCAGATTCTTTTTGAAACCAATGGCACTAAGCAGGATGTTGATTTGATAGTTTGGGCACAGGATGCCAATTATATTCAAAATGAAATTCTTGAATGTACTTCCAACAATATGTTTTGGACCAGTCAAAAACCTTATGTAATTTATGATTCTATTTTGGTTCCAAAAGGCTGCACTTTAACCATCGACGCCGGCACACAAATTTATAATTATAACAATTCGAGTTTCCTGGTTGCAGGTACATTAATTGTAAATGGAAATACCGATAATCCTGTTGTTTTTCAGGGTGCACGACTCGATGATGATTACAAAGAACTACCCGGTCAATGGGCAGGAATTCGATTCTTAAAAGGAAGCATCAATAATAGAATTTCGGGAGCAATTATCAAAAATGGATATATTGGTATTGAAGTAGATTCACTACCTGAAAACAGCAATCCCGGTTTAGTTCTGGAGCAAAGTATCATTAAAAATATGAGTGCTGTCGGACTATTGAATTATTCAGCAAATATCAAAGCAGAGAATAACCTGGTTTACAATTGCGGATTGTTTTCATTTATTGGTGAATTGGGTGGAACTTACAACCTTTCTCATAATACATTTTATATGGGTAATACCGGAACAGCTAGAAAAGATCCAGGTTTTTATTTGAGCAATGCACCATCAAGAGCTGCAAATGGAAATATTCAGTTTAAAATTCCATTGAACTTTTCTTTGAAAAATAATATCATCATTGGAAGTTTAGATGATGAAATTTTATTCAATAATGATGCAGCTGGATTACCATTTGGCAACAAGGAATTCCAGAATAATTTAATCAAAACTTTGGATGGAAATCTGTCTGTAGGCAACAATATTTTAAACACAGACCCAGGCTTTAAAGACTTATTCAACCAAGATTTCGACCTAAAAGCAGGAAGCAGATGCAAAGGAGCCGGAACTGCAGCTGGAACAGAAAGAGACCTCAAAAACCGCTTAAGAAATTTCGGCGCGCCTAGTATTGGTGCTTATGAGGGTGATTAGATAAGTTATATTTTTCCTTCGAATCTAAAATGGCCTAATAATAGCTGTTAAAAACCCTTATTGATAAAAAACAGAAAGCTTCAACATTGATTGAAGTAAAAATAGTATAAAAAATTCTTCTCCTTTATTTACAGGCCTCCCAGACAAAGAATTTAAAAAAACTTGTTTCGAAAAATGTACTGCCTACTTTTGTATCGCTTTCGGTTTCCGATTTAATACATCGGAATGAAAAGGGAACAGAGGTGAAATTCCTCGACAGTACCCGCTGCTGTAAGCACCAATCCGGCTTTAAAACCGGAAAATTTTTATCAAACCATGTCACTTATCGCACGCGCCGATTGGGAAGACAGATAAAAATGGTGTAAGTCAGAAGACCTGCCAAAAGTATTTAAACTTAACGCTTTCGGGAAGAAAAGCTGTGTGGTTCGATTAATTAATATCAGGACTTATTGTCCTCCTATTGTTTCGTTTCATCACTACATTTTTTCTCGTTTGCCAATCTATTTGGTAATTTGAGACATTTAAAACTCTTCTGTTTGATTATTTTGGGATTTGTTTCTCACTACCTTGCTTTTGCCCAAAACGATAGCAGCAAAGTATTAGAAACAGTTTTGATTAAAGCCGTAAAATTTAATCACTTTCAAACCGGTTTATTTGTCCAGAATCTCGATAGCCATTCGCTTTTATTCAGGCCTTCACAATCACTCGACCAAGTATTAGCGCAAACAAGTGGTGTGTTCATTAAAAGTTATGGACCATCACAAATATCTAGCAGTAGTGCAAGAGGGGGAAATGCCCAACAAACAGCGGTTTTGTGGAATGGATTTAATATTTCGAATCCAATGTTGGGCCAGCAGGATTTATCTTTACTACCTGCCTTTTTGTTTGATGCAGTTAGCATACAATATGGCGCTCAATCGGGTTTGTATGGCAGTGGAAACATCGGTGCAGGAATTCATATTTCAGGAAATCAAAAAGCCAATAAGGGTTTTCATTTAGGCTTGCTTGTTGGATATGGTTCATTCGGAGAAAGAAATACCGGAATCAAAGCTTCATGGGGTAGTAAAAAATGGAGTATCAAACAAAAGTTCTTCTATAAACAAGCTGAAAATAATTTCGATTATATCAGTTTAAGCGGAACCAAAGAAACCATGAAGGATGCCGCAACAACTAGTATTTCATGGTTACAGGATTTTACTTATCGTTTTAATGAAAATCATGATTTAACACTTCATACCTGGTACCAAAAAAATGATAGACAAATTCCGGCAGGGCTAGGTAATTCAGAC
>JBIPMI010000145.1:0-7680 GCA_044369215.1 Bacteroidia bacterium
AACCTCTTGTTTGGGACCTATTCAAAGTGAAGAAAACACTCCAGGTCATTATTATACTTTTCCTGAATTTATCATAACTGAATATAAAAATTGGAACGAAGTAGTTAATTGGGCTTTACCACTTTATTCATTTCAAAATATACATCCTGATATTAAAAGAAAAGTTAGTGAACTTGCTATTTCATGTAATTCAGAAGAACAACTGAAAGTAAAAATTATTCGATTTGTTCAAGACGAAGTAAGGTATTTAGGTTTTGAAGTTGGTGTAAAATCACATCAACCAACAAAGCCTGAAATAGTATTAAAAAGGCGCTTTGGTGATTGTAAAGACAAGTCTTACTTATTGTGCTCTATGTTAAGGGTCTTGAATCTTTACGCCATTCCGGTTCTCATTCATACCGAAAGAAGAAAAGGCTTGGAGAATGAATTTCCATCACCATTGCAATTCAACCACGTTACAGTAAAACTTGAGGATAGAAATAAAACATATTATATAGATCCAACTATATCATTTCAAAGGGGTAATTTAGAGAATTTGCAGTATCCCGATTATGGTTATGGTTTGTTTGTTGAGAATGGAAATAACAGGATTAATTACATCGGAGGAAATTATGTAGAATCATTTAGTGAATATGAAGAACATTTTGAAGTAAAGGATTCGATTCAACCGGTTAAGCTAAAAGTTATAAGCAAGTATGTTGGCTCTATTGCCGATAGAATGCGGTATTATTTTGCAACTGAAAGCAAAGATTTTATTAAAAATGAATACCGAAAATTCTATGAGAATTTATACAAAAATGTAAAATCGTTAAAACAGATTTCTACAAGGGATAATGATTCTTTAAATATTTTTTGGGTAGAAGAAGAATATGAATTGGCAAAACAATGGATATTCGATTCAAAAAATAAGGTTAATACCTTTGAAGTATATCCTCAAATATTGTTGACTCAAATTCCACTTCCGGAATCCAGAACCCGTTTAACTCCATTCAAACTAGCAGAGCCTGTTCATGCAAAATTAACCATGTTTGTAGAATTGCCTGAAGAATGGCAAATCTCAACTGAAAGAGAAGAAATTCTTGACAAGCATTTTGATTTCTTTTTTAAACCTCAAAACATTTCACTAAATACAGTGAAGTTAGAGTATAAAATCAACTCTAATAATTTTGATGTTGAACCTGAGGAATTTGTTACCTACTATGAGAATTTAGAGAAACTCAATAATTTCAGCGGGTATAAATTTAGTTGGTTTAAAGACAAAGAAAATTTAAGCGAACAAGAAAGTACTTCAACAGGAGGAACAGGTTTTAAATGGAATTTGTTGATGCTGGTTTTAAGTTATATTGTTTTAGGTGCCTTGTTTTTTGCTTTTAAGAATTGGTACAAATGGGATAAAATTCCTGAATGTGAAGTGGAATTTGCTCAACCTATTGGAGGTTGGTTGGTTTTATTAGGATTTAGTTTATTTAGTTCTCCTATAGTAAATATTTATTATATAGTAGATGGACAGTATTTTAATCAGAATATTTGGAATATAATCAATGATTCAGGTTCTCCGGGTTATAATGAAAATCTACCTGCTTATTTTTTACTTGAATTGTTGTTTCGATTAGTGATGATTTCATTAAATATTTTTGCCATTTTGCTGTTTTTGGAAAGACGTTCATCATTCCCAAGATTTCAAATCATAAGTTTATTATTTGTTGTGATTTTTTATCTCTTAGAATTAAATTTGATTTTCCTCCTCAATTCAGAAGATTCAGCTTCAAATGAAGAAGTATATAAAGGCTTAATTCGAAGTATAATTGGTGCAACTATATGGATATTGTATCTCCTCAGATCTGAAAGAGTAAGAAGTACTTTTGTTTTTACTTTCGATAAATCAAAGGAGAAACATTATGTCGAAGGTCAAATGCCGGATTAGGGGAGTCTAAACCAGTTTTTCTGTCAGTTTTTCTATTTGTTTTTTTGCTGATTTACCTTCGTAAATAATGCTGTAAACACAATCTAAAATAGGCATTTTTACCTGGGTTTTTTTGTTGAGCTCATACATGTTTTTGATGGCATAATATCCTTCTGCAATCATCTTCATTTCTAATTGTGCAGATTGTACTGTATAACCTTTGCCAATCATATTTCCGAAGGTTCTGTTTCTACTATGAACCGAATAACCTGTTACAAGTAAATCACCTAAATAAGCACTGTGGTTGATTTTTCTATCAGCATCTGTAATGTTTCTTAGAAATCGTTTCATTTCTCTGATACTATTACTGATTAATACTGCCTGAAAATTATCTCCGTAACCAAGTCCATGACAAATACCAGCAGTTACTGCATAAATGTTTTTCAAAACTGCACCATATTCAGTACCTCTTACATCACTCGAAACCACAGTTCTAATAAACCTGCAACTTAATAGTGTTGCAAAATGTCGGGCAAGTTCTTTACCTGTGCCGGCAATCGTTAAATAAGAAAGTTTTTCAGCAGAAACTTCTTCTGCATGACAAGGTCCCGATATCACCAGTACTTTCTTTTCATCAACGCCTTTGTGTTCAATAAAATAATCTCCAACAATTTGTTTGGTACTTGGAACCAAACCTTTGATGGCTGAAACAATGATTTTATTTTTAAAAACATCTGCGGGTAAATCCTGTAATGATGCTTCCAAAAATGCAGCCGGAACTGCTATAACCAAAAGCTCGCAGCTATTCACAATTTTTTCTAAATCATGACTTACTTCCACCACATCCGGATGAATTTCAACCGAACTTAAATAATCAGGATTGTGTTTATTTTTTCTGATGAACTCTGCTTTTTCTTCTGTACGAACCCACCATTTTAAACTTTTAATATGGCTGTTTTCCAAAACTTTGTGTTCGCTTAAAATTTTCACCAAAGCAGTAGCCCAGCTTCCACCACCAATCACCGCAATATTTTCTGGATAAGTCATCATCATGAGTGCAATTTATGAAATCTCCTGAAAATACAAGATGATGCTTTGGGGATTCGGTTAAGTGTTTCTTCTTTATGTGGTCTCTCTACTTGTCTGGTCAGAATCACTTTTAATACAAAAAGTTTAATCAGTTTTAACTTTGGTTCTTCATTTTTAAGGTGATATTACCAATATTGTAACAATAAAGCGAAGATGGAACAAAAGAAAGTATCACTTCATTCATTTGTTTTACTCCTAATTGTTCTATGGATGTTACCAATGCTTGTTGGAACTGATTGTTTTTGCAGAAGTTAATCAAACTTTTTAATTCATTTGGTTTATCAAAATAGCGGTTGCTCCATTTTATTTCTACTCCCCAAACAGGTTTATATTTTTTATCATCTAATAATACTAGATCAACTTCACCTTCACTTCTACCTTCTTTCCATCTAGCATAAGTTAAATCTAATTTTTCACGGTGCATCCATTGCGAAAGAACTGCAGTTTCAACCATATTACCCATTTCAATATCCGTTTCACTTATGGGTGAAAATAGAGCAGTTCTTAATGATGGATTAGTTAAATATACTTTGAAATTAATTATTCGTTTGAGTCGTTTAGCATTGATATCTACTTTGTTTAAAACCTTTATTAAAAATGCTGCTTCTAAGTATTCAAGGTATTTTTTTAAAGTATCTTTTTGAATACCACTTTCATTACTCATTGTTTCATAAGAAAATTCATTTCCTGTATTGTAAGCTAAATAAGTGAAAAATCGGTTCAACTCCTGAACATCCTTTATTCCATAAAGGCTTGGTAAATCTCTCAAAAGTACTTTATCAACTATGTCGTTTTTTACATACCTACCCATATCACTTTGAATTTTTTTGCTCAAAACAACTTCCGGATAACCGCCAAAATTTAGGTAATCTATAAACTCCTTATTTAAGGCTTTTATATCGTGAGTAAGACAGTATTGAATTTGTTTGTTTCCATATTGTATACTTCCATTATAAATCAGGTGATTCATATTCTTAAGGTGGATGAATTCCTGAAATGTTAATGGTGGTAACATGAAATCTGTAAATCTTCCTGCTCCACTTTCTGTGCTATGCCATTTTAGTGCAGCAGCTGCCGAACCCGATACTATAAATTTGGTTTCAGGGTATGAATCTACAAGAACTTTTAAGTGTCTTTCCCAGTCTTTGAGGTATTGAATTTCATCAAAAAAAACATAACACCCATTTAAATTCTCAAGTGCCAAAGATTGCTTACATAGAATTAAAATATCCTCCAAACTCAAATTCATGTAAATAGGGTTGTCAATTCCTATAAAGAAAATTTTCTGGGGATTTTCATTTTCATTTATCAATTGCTGAATGCTATGAAATAACATTACAGTTTTACCCACTCGCCTTGGTCCCATAAGCACCAATGCTCTGCGAATATTGTTTTCAAAAACAAATGGATAGAACAGGTTAAAATATAAACGTCTTCCCATGGTATTATAAACTTCCGGAATTTGTTTATTTACCCACCAGGGATTTTCATATCGCAAACGTTCTATAATTTTTTCAGAAGGAATAAGATATTTTTTGCTCATTTTGCTCTTAAAAGTACAAAAATAGTGTAAATAAGCAGATTTAAATCTATCTATTTTAACATTTATGTATCAAATAAGAATATTTTTATTCGATTTTTGTCTTAAAATTACATTTAATTGGCCCTAAGATTGATTTTTTAGAAGCTTGAAATTTAGCCAAAATTCTAAGATCGCCATTTCATTTCGATTTAAATGGCTTCATTTTTATTTTAGAAATCTGTTTGGGTGTAAATTTGATTATTACAATTAATTTAAAAACTCAATCAAACAAAAAGGGTGATAACTTTTCAGTCATCACCCTTTATAATTATAGTGAGATTTAGTTTTGAGAAGGATTGTTATTATCCCTGTTTTCTCTTGGTTCTCTATTATCTCTTGGTGGTCTTCTATCGTCTCTTCTTTCACCACCTCTGTTATCATCTCTGCGTGGCGGACGACTTTCTCTAGGTGGTTGTTCTACCCAACCTTCAGGTTTAGGTAATAAAACCTTTCTTGAAAGTTTAAGTTTGCCTGTTTTCTTGTCAACTTCAATTAATTTCACATCAATTTTATCACCAACATTTAAAACGCCTTCCATGTTTGGTAAACGTTTGTAGTCGATTTCACTAATGTGTAACAAACCGTCTTTTCCAGGAAGAATTTCAACGAAAGCTCCAAAATCAACAATAGATTTTACAGTACCATTGTAAACCATATCCAATTCAGGAACAGTAACAATTCCTCTGATCATTTTTAAGGCTTTTGCCATGGCTTCTCCATCGTTTGAAGCAATTTCAACAATACCTTTTTCGCCTTCTTCAGTGATAGAAATCACAGTTCCGGTTTCTTTCTGTATACCTTGAATTACTTTTCCACCCGGGCCAATTACAGCTCCAATAAATTCTTTGTCGATATAAAGTGTTTCAATTCTAGGTGCATGTGGTTTTAAATCAGAAGCAGCTTCAGAAATGGTTTTATTCATTTCGTTCATGATGTGCAATCTGCCTGCTTTAGCTTGATTTAATGCTTCTTCAACCATTTCCCATCTCAAACCGTTGATTTTGATATCCATTTGACAAGCAACGATACCGTTTTTAGTACCAACTACTTTAAAATCCATATCTCCTAAATGATCCTCGTCTCCAAGAATATCAGATAGAATTGAATATTTACCGGTTTCTTCATCACTAATTAAACCCATTGCAATACCCGAAACTGCACTTTTAATTTTAATACCAGCATCCATTAAAGCTAATGAACCGGCACAAACAGTTGCCATAGAAGACGATCCGTTTGATTCTAAAATATCACTTACAATTCTAATGGTATAAGGATTTTCTTCTCTTGATGGTAATACTCTTTTTAATCCTCTTAAAGCCAAATTACCATGACCAATTTCTCTTCTACCCGGACCACGGTTTGGTCTTACTTCACCTGTTGAGAAACTTGGGAAATTGTAATGTAAAAGGAATTTAGCATAACCTTCATTCATTGGACTATCCAACATTTGCTCATCCAGTTTAGAGCCCAAAGTAACTGTGGTTAATGATTGGGTTTCACCTCTAGTAAATACAGCAGAACCGTGAGCAGCAGGAAGGTATCCAACTTCAGACCAGATTGATCTAACTTCGTCTAAGTTTCTGCCATCTAATCTTTGCTTTTCATCCAAAATCATCTTACGAACCGCATCATATTCCACATCATGGAAATATTTTCCAGTAAGGAATGAATCCAGTTCGGTTCCTTCAGGTAAAGAAGCTTTGTATTCTGCTCTGATTGCTTTAAAACCGGCAGAACGATCTGCTTTAGCTAATTTAGCTTTGGCAACAGCGTATACCTTATCAAAAGCAAATTCTCTAATAGATTTCTCTAATTCTTCATTGCTACGTTCGTGGTTGTATTCTCTAGTTGGTTTTTTACCTCCTAGCATTTCACACAATTCCCACTGAGCTTTGATTTGAAGTTTAATAGCCTCGTGCGCATACTTTAAAGCAGCTAACATATCAACCTCACTTACCTCAGCACATTCACCTTCAACCATGTTAAGGTCCTTTTCAGTACCGGCAACAATCAGGTCCATATCTGCTCTTTCTAATTCGTCTTTATAAGGATTGATAACAAATTTGCCGTCAATTCTTGCTACACGAACTTCAGAAATAGGTCCATTAAAAGGAACATCACTTACCATAATAGCAGCAGAAGCAGCTAAGCCAACTAAAGCATCAGGAAGGATATTTTTATCAGAAGAAATTAAAGTTAATGCTACTTGTGTGTCGGCATGGTAATTATCAGGGAAAAGCGGACGTAAAGCACGGTCTACGATACGGCTTACCAAAACCTCATAATCAGATAATTTTGCTTCACGTTTGTGAAAGCTACCCGGGATTCTTCCAACTGCTGCAAATTTCTCTTGATAATCTACAGTTAATGGCATGAAATCCATATCGGGTTTTGCATCATTGTTTGATACAATTGTGGCGAGAATCATGGTATCGCCTTGTTTTACTACTACAGCTCCGTCGGCTTGTCTGGCCAATCGTCCGGTTTCGATGCTGATGGTCTTGCCATCTATTTCGAAAGTTTTAATTGTTGCTTGTGACATATTTTTTTGTCGTCTTTGAAAAATAAAAGGGCAGCACCTGATGGCCTGCCCCTTTTTTAATAAATTGAATAAAGTACAATATCGAAATTGCTTTCGATACGAGATAGATTACTTACGGATTTCAAGTTCTTTGATGATTGCTCTGTAACGGAATACATCCTTACGTTGCAAGTAATTCAATAAAGAACGTCTTTTACCTACTAATTTTACCAGACTTAACTCAGCAGAAAAATCTTTTTTGTTTTTCTTTAAGTGACTGGTAATGTGGTTAATCCTCTCTGTAAACAGAGCGATCTGACTTTCAGCTGAACCCGTGTCTGTTGTAGACTTGGCTCTACCGAATTTTTCGAAGATTTCTTGCTTCGCTACGGTTGTCAAATGCATGATAAATATATTTAATTTTAAAAAAGTGCAGCAAATATATACTAAAAAATCAAATTTCTAAGCCATTGATTCATTTTTTGTGCTAAAATCCTGCAATTTTCTGCAATGTATAGTGAAAAAACTGAATGCTTTGGCCAAATTAGAAATTTCTGCAAATATTTTAAAACCTAGTTTTAGGTC
>JBIPMI010000146.1:0-7647 GCA_044369215.1 Bacteroidia bacterium
GAAAGAGGATTATGCTTTTATATCGGGAATAGGATGTTCTTCACGATTCCCTTATTATATGGATACTTTTGGCATGCACTCAATTCATGGACGTGCTATGGCAATTGCTACTGGTTTAAAGGCAACTAGACCTGAATTAAGTGTTTGGGTTGTTACAGGTGATGGTGATTCAATGTCTATTGGAGGAAATCACTTCATTCATACTTTAAGAAGAAATCCTGATTTGAATGTGATGCTTTTTAATAACCAGATTTATGGTTTAACTAAAGGCCAATATTCTCCAACTTCAGAACAAGGAAAAGTAACTAAGTCTTCTCCTTATGGTAGTGTAGATTATGCTTTCAATCCTATTGCTTTATGTTTGGGTGCTGATGCTACTTTTGTTGCAAGAAGTATGGATCGTGATCCAAAACACATGCAGGCAATGATTAAAAGATCATTTGAACATAAAGGAACTTCTCTTTTAGAGATTTATCAAAACTGTAATGTATTTAATGATGGTGCTTTTGAAATTTTCACTGAAAAATCTTCTAAAAAGCAACAAACATTAATGATGGAGCATGATAAACCTCTTGTTTTCGGAGAAAATGCTGATAAAGGTATTAAACTTGACGGATTCAAACCTGTTATAGTTGACTTGAATGATGCTTCTGTAAACGATTTATGGATTCATGATGAAACTGATTTAGTTAAAGCAACAATCATTTCAAGATTTTACGATGATCCTTCTGTTGAAGGTCATTTCCCTCGTCCTTTTGGCGTGTTTTATGTGAACTCTGCAAGACGTTCTTTTGAAGATTTATTCAATGAACAAATTGATCAAATCAAAGAGAAAAATCCAACACCAGATTTAGATAAACTAATCGCTGGTAAAGAAACCTGGGTAGTGGGTTAATCCTAAAAATTTCATAATAAAAAGGGGGTAGATGTTTGTCTGCTCCCTTTTTTTATGCTGAAACCCAAAAATTTTGCCGTTGATGTAATTTTTTTGTCATTATTGAATAATTAAAACAAATTGAAGTCGTTTTTAAGCCCTGTTATGCCTTTGGTATAAAAATTAATCTAGAAAACCATGACCCATCATTTACAAAAACTACTGCTTTTTGTATTCATTTTTGTATCTCTTCAATCATACTCTCAGTCTTCAATAAAAGGTATGTTAAGTGATACAACAAATTTTAAGCCATTAGCTTATTCTTCTGTTTCATTAGTTCGATTAAAAGATTCAATTTTAATTCAGCACAAATGGGCTGACCAACAAAATAAATTCAGCTTTCTAGAAGTAAAAGCGGATACTTATTTTATCAGAATTACTCGTCCTGGTTTTGCTGATTATGAAGATAAGATTCTCTTTAAGGAAAATGAATCAAGAGACCTGGGTAATATCCCAATGATTGCAAAAGCAAATTTATTACGTGAAGTAATCATTAGAGAAAAATTGGATGCCATTAGAATTAAAGGTGATACCACTGAGTTTTTAGCTGATAGTTTCGCTGTTAAAAAAGATGCATCAGTAGAAGATTTATTGAAAAAACTTCCGGGTATTCAGGTTGATAAAAATGGTAAAATTACTGCTCAGGGAGAAACAGTAAATAAAGTTTTGGTTGATGGTGAAGAATTTTTTGGTGATGACCCTACTGTTGCCACCAGAAACATTAAAGCCGAAAGTGTTGAAAGTGTTCAGGTATTTGATAAGAAAAGTGAAACAGCCATTCAAACCGGTGTTGATGACGGAGAGAAAAATAAAACCATCAACCTAAAATTAAAAGATGATGCGAAGAAGGGATACTTTGGAAAAGTGAATGCCGGTGTGGGTACCAAAGTTGAAAACAAGAACAGGTATGAAGGTGAAGCCATGTTTAATTCTTTTAAAAACAAAAGAAAATTAGCTGTATTTGGAGCTGCTAGTAATACCAACAAAACCAATATGAATTGGCAAGACCAAAATTCATATTCAGGTGGCGACGATAATGTTACTTATGATGAAGAATCCGGTAACATGTACTCATATTATTACAGTGATGATGGTGATGTGGATTTTGATGGAAGAGGTATTCCAAGAACATGGTATGTTGGTGGTCACTATTCAGATAAATACAAGGAAAACAAGAATTCTCTCAACATAAATATTACCCATAGAGAGATGAATGTAGATGGAAACAATAATACCTATACACAATACATTTTACCTGATACAACTTACTTCGATAACCAAAAAGACTATTTCAGGAATTTTAGAAATGCTACAAAAGGCTCTGCAACATTTGAAGCTAGACCGGATTCTTTAACAACAATCAAAGCTAAGTTTAATGTTCGTCAAGGTAAATCAACAGGATTTTCAGATTATATCTCAGAAAATTTAAATGAAAATGAGCAAAGAGTAAATAGCAATATTCGTACACAAACATCAGAAACAAATAATACCAAATTAGAGTCTAATATTTCTTTTAATAGGAAGTTTAAAACCCTCGGCAGAAGTTTAAATGTTGCATTGAATCAAACCTACAATGCCAATGATGGTGATGGATTTTTGAGGTCGGTAAGTAATTTTTATCAAGCAAATAATACATTGCTATCAACAGATACCATCGACCAACAAAAAATCAATAATTCATCTTCTGCAACTTGGGGAGGAAAAATTGCTTATACTGAACCTCTTTCTAAAATATGGTTTTTGGTAACTGATTATAATTTGAATAATACCAATAGCATGGCTAAAAGAAGCACCTTTGGTAAATCAGCAGAAACCTATACCAGTTTTGTAGATTCCTTAAGTAGTGATTTTAAATATGATATTTGGGCACATGCAGGCGGATTAACATTAAGAAGAGTTACTAAAAAAATCAACTTTTCATTTGGAGCAAGAACAGTACATACCATTTTAAAACAATCAGATTTATTATTAGATTCATCATTTAACAGAACCTTTACTAATTTTTTTCCATCTGTTAGTTTCAACTATAAACTAAATACAACAACTTCTTTTGGATTTAATTATAATGGTAGAACAGAACAACCTTCAATTCAGCAATTGCAGCCATTAAGAGATAATAGCAATCCTTTAAATATTTCAATCGGAAATGCTGCTCTTAAACAAAGCTTTGAACACCAGATTGGTTTTAGATACAATGCCTATAAACCAATTACCGGTAGAGGTGTTTTTGCTAATCTTGGTTTTAATTATACTGATAATGATTTTGCAAGTAACAACTTTGTGGATGAAAAGGGGAGAAGAGTATATCAAACAATTAATGTGGATGGCAATAAGTCATTGTATTCATATATCTATTATTATTTCTCAATTAAGAAGTTAAACCTGAATATGAATGCCAATCTAAATGCAAACATTAGCCAGAATAAAAACAGAGTTAACTATCAGGATAATATCAATAATAATAACAGAACCGGATTTGGATTTTCACCTAATTATTCTCTTGATGAATGGTTAGAGTTAGGATTGAATTGTAACTGGAGTTATAACAGAAGTAAATCTAGCTTAAGACCTGATATTATTACAACTTTCTGGATTCAAACTTATTCTCCATACCTAAATCTGGATTTCCCTTTTGGATTGAGTTTTAATACTGATGTTGAATTTAATAAACGGCAGCAAGCTTATGAAAGTGAAACCAATTTAAATACTGTGATTTGGAATGCATCAATTGGATATAAAATGCTAAAAAGTAAAAGATTAAAAGCTTCTGTTGGTGCTTATGATATCTTAAATCAGAATTTGGGATTCAATCGTACTGCAAATTCAAACTTTGTGACTCAGAATGTTTACAGCACTTTACAAAGATTTTTGATGTTTAGTTTAACATACAATATTAACCAGGCTCCGGGTGCTGAATACTAAAATTACTATGATGAAAAAGACAATATATTTAATAGTTTTTCTAAGTTTTTCAAGTTTTACTGAAGCTCAACAATTGATTCTTCAGGGAAAAATTCATTATGAACGAAAAGAAAATCTTCATAAACTTTTTACAGAGGAAAATGAATGGACAATCGAGTTCAAAAAGCAATTGCCAAAATATAGAATAGATATTTTTGAACTATCATTTAATACCAAACGAAGTTTATATAAAATGGAACAAGAATTTGAAGGAAATTCAAATATTCTTGATTGGTTTAATGTTGCCAAATCCAATATTGTATCTCAAAATATCGAAAATCAAAAAGTTCAGGCACAAAAAGTGGTGTATGAAAATACATATCAAATCAATGATTCACTCCCTAAAATCACATGGAAATTGCACAATGAATATAGAACCATTGCCGGATTTTCATGCAGAAAAGCAAGCACAATTATCCTTGATTCTGTATATATCATAGCTTTTTTTACAGATGAAATTCCGGTAAGTGGCGGACCTGAATCAATGAATGGATTACCCGGAATGATTTTGGGTTTAGTTGTTCCTCGTTTAAATACAACCTGGTTTGCTACAAGAGTAGATCATGTAAGTGTAAGCGATGAAAGTTTGGTTTTTTATCCTAAAGCCAAAAAGAAAATTAATACAATTAAAACGTTTTTGGATGAGCTCAAATTGGCAACAAAAAACTGGGGCAAAGAATCAGGTGATATCATCTGGCGATCGGTTTTATAGTTTTTTAAATTGTAAAAATAAACGCCGAATTCTTAAAATTGATTTCTTAAATCTGATTTTGAATTAATTATTAAAAAAATGTAATAATTTGCTCAAAATCATTTTATATGCGAAAAAATATACTTTCAAAAAACTGGAGTAAGGGCTTTTTATTTATTGCACTATTATTTATTAGTTATACAAGTTATAACAACGCAAGTAGTCCCCCAACAGGCATGACAGGTGCGCCCGGAGAAGGCAATTGTACAAACTGCCATGCTGGTTCAGCTATAACTTCAGGTTCATCCTGGGATGCTATTACTATTACCGGATTGCCAGCAAGCGGTTATGTTCCGGGTACTACTTATTCTTTAACATTAAATGGATCTTCAGCTGCTACTGCGAAAAATGGTGCTTCGCTAACAGCTTTGAGTCCAACAAATACAATGGCGGGTTCATTTACTGCCGGTACTGGAAATTCTATTTTAGTTGGTAGTGGAAGAAATTATATGAGTCACAATAGTGCCGGTACTTCTCAATCATCATTTTCTTTTAGCTGGACAGCTCCGTCAACAGGCGTTGGAACAGTGACTTTTTATGCTTCATTTATGGGAACTAATTCCAATAATAATAATTCTGGAGATCTCGTTTATGTTAAGTCTTTTACAGTTGCTCAAGGGAATTTGCCTACAGCAGTAATTACACCTTCCGCTACTTCCATTTGTTTAGGTGATACTTTATTTCTACAGGGAAGTGGAACCAATAATCCAACAGCTTATTCATGGCAGTTTCTTGGGAATGTTCCGGGAACTTCAAACCTTCAAAATCCTAAATTAGTTTATACAACTGCAGGTTCAAAACAAATTAGATTAACAACATCAAATGCAAGTGGCTCTTCTTCTCCTGTATCTGTAATAATTACAGTGAATGCAAAACCATCTGCAACAATGACTATAAGTTCAACAAGCATTTGTGGCGACCAGGATTCTGTTACTCTTTCAGCAAATACTGGCGTCGGATTGACTTATTTGTGGCAACCGGGTGCTTTAACCGGTCAATCAATTAAAGTAAGCAATGGAGGTTCTTATACTGTTAAAGTAACCAACGCTAATAACTGTTTTAGTACTTCTTCTGCAACTCTTATTACCAAAAGAGCTTTACCTGTTTCTAATTTTACTTCTTCAAAAGATACAATTTGTTCTTCTGATTCAATTTTGTTCACAGGTTCTGGTGCATTTCAGAATTATCAGTTTTATAGAGATACTACTCTTTTAAAATCGGGTATCGATTCAATATTTAATGGCAAAAATTTAGTTTCAGGTAATTATAAATACAGAGTATTTAATGGTTTTTGTTACAGTCAATATCAAACTAAGTTTATAAATGTTAATCAAAAACTTCCGGCACCTCAAATGACTTGTGGCAATAGTTCACAAGCATTTATTAATTATTCATGGACATATGTTCCCAATGCAGTTGGATATCAATATAGTTTGGATTCAGGACAAACATGGAATACAGTTTCATCAACTGTAAACTCATTATCGATTCAGGCGAGTTCTCCAAATCAAACTAAAAAACTTTGGTTAAGAGCTTTGTCGAATGGAGTATGTGAGGTAGGGGAGATTGCCGTTTTAGCTTGTAGTAATGCAGCTTGTCCTTATGTGCCAATTACAATTAATGCTCCTAAAAGCATTTGTTTAAATCCTGATACGGGCTCTGTTACTGTATCTGTGCCTAAACCTACTCCAAATGGAAATTATAGTGTTAGATACAGAACAATAACTAATTTTATTGCTTGGGCAGCAGCTGGGGAATCTGTAAAAGTTCCATTGAGTTTAGGTAATAATGGTATTGAAATTATTTGCTACGATTCTGCTAATTTATTTTGTCCAATTGATACCTTTATTTTTGTTGAAGCTAAAACAGGATTAAAACCAATAAGCACTAATATTGAAAGCAAAATCAATTATTTGTGCTCTTATGATAAGAGTTTTGAAATCCGTTCTAATTTATCCCCAAGTGCCGATTCAATTTTATTCTATTATATAAATACCGAAACTCAAACAGATTCAGTTGTTCAAAATTCATTAAACGATACAAGTTTTGTTTTTGATTACAGTGCATTTAAACCAATTGGTGGTTTTTATGCATTAAATGTGAAGCAATGGAATACAAATACGGGTTGTTCTACAAAATCCAAACCTGGAGTTTTTAAAGTTTTAGATGAAATTAATCCAACATTTACAACATCTCAAATAGACGGGAAATCATTTAGTTTTATAAATACAACTGCCAACGTTTTCGATAAAATAAGATGGGAATTTGGAGATGGAAAAATTGATACAGTTAGGAATATTATAGGCAATTATACGTATGCTGCATCTGGTACTTACTTAGTTAAACTAATTTTAAAAGATAATTTTTCATGTGCTGATACTGCTTCAAAAAGTGTTGTAGCGACAGCTACTTCTTTAAATGAATTACTTGGAATAAATAATTTGATGATTTATCCAAATCCAGCAAATGATGTATTAAATGTTTCATTTAATACGAATGGTGAAGAAAGTATTCAATTACGCATTTTAGATTTAAATGGAAAAGTAATCAAAACAGGAATGAGCTTTGATGGTTCTGGATTTTATGAAGAACAACTATACCTTGATTCTATTTCAAAAGGCATTTATCTATTAGAAATTGCTACTTCAAAATCTGTCAAACATTTTAGATTCCAACATCAATAAACATGCTTGTTGATTTTTAGAAAATCCTTCAAACAGAAAGGCCGACTCAAATTCTTGAGTCGGCCTTTCTGTTTGCTTTAAACTCTTCCTTTTTAGGCTTCCGTCCCAGTTTCCCAAACCCCAACCTCCACACTCACACTCACACTCACACTCCACCCCAAGTTCCTAGTTTAAAGAAAATCGGTGTTTGTTTCCCCACCTCCACACTCACACTCACCCTCAAACTCAAACTCTCCCCCAAGTTCCTAGTTTAAAGAAAATCGGTGTTTGTTTCCCCACCTCCACACTCAAACTCAAACTCACACTCACACCCAAAA
>JBIPMI010000147.1:0-7629 GCA_044369215.1 Bacteroidia bacterium
CAAATCAATCTGACGTTTGAAAATGTCGGCAGCTACTACTAATACTCGCAATGGATCGCCAAGCGTAAGTTTTTTTCTTGTACTTCTTCCGATGATACATTTATTGGTTTCATCGTATTCGAAATAATCATCACCCAAATTTTGTATCCTGATTAAACCCTCTGCTTTGAATTGTGAAATTTCAACATAAACTCCCCAATCAGTAACACCGGAAATAATTCCATCAAATTCTTCTCCAATAAAATCACTGATGTATTCAACTTGTTTATACCTAACACTTGCTCTTTCTGCATCTGCAGCTTTTACTTCCATGGCAGATGACTGTTTACAAAGCTCTTCAATCTCTTTTTCTGATGCTGATTTTCCTTTGTTTAAATATTCAAACAACAAACGATGAGCAATCAAATCGGGATACCTTCTGATAGGAGAAGTAAAATGTGTATAATGATCAAAAGCCAATCCGTAATGTAAAGTTTTGTGAGTTGTATAATAGGCTTTGCTCATGGTGCGTATAGCCTGACTTTGAACTAAATTTTGTTCGGGTTTACCTTCAACGTCTTCTAGTAATTTATTGAATGATCTGGCAATGGCTTTGATTCCACTAGTAATGATTTTATAACCAAATCGGGATGCGAAAATATTAAACTGAGTTAGTTTGTCTTCGTTAGGTTCTTCATGCACACGGTATACAAAGGTTTTCTTTTCATCACCCTGCTTGAGTTTACTTGCATATTCAGCTACCTTTCTATTGGCAAGTAACATAAATTCTTCAATGAGTTTATGTGCATCTTTTCTTACTTTTAAATAAACATCAACTGGTTTAAAATTGGCATCTAATCTGAATTTCACTTCCTGAGTTTCAAAGCTGATTGCTCCTTTAGAGAACCTTTGTTCTTTAAGGATTTTAGCTAAGGTATTGATTATATTTAATTCTTTAGCCAAGTCTCCTTCACCAGTTTCAAGTCTGGTTTGTGCCTCTTCATAAGTAAATCTTCTACGTGAATGAATAATGGTTTTGCCATACCAGGTTTCAATAACCTCAGCTTTATCATTCATTAAAACCACAACACTAAAAGTCAATTTATCCTCATTAGGTCTTAATGAACAAAGTCCATTCGATAATTTCTCAGGTAACATCGGAATGGTTCTGTCAACAAGATAAACAGAAGTTCCTCTTCTAATGGCTTCTTCGTTGAGCTTAGAGCCTTTGGTTACATAGTGCGATACATCAGCAATATGAACTCCAATTTCATACAATCCGGATTGCACTTCTTTAAATGAAATGGCATCATCAAAATCTTTTGCATCTTCAGGGTCGATAGTAAAAGTGAGTGTATCTCTAAAATCTCTTCTCGATTTAATTTCCTCTTTGCTGATTTTGTCTGAAATTTTCTCGGCGTCTAATTCTACTTCTTCAGGGAATTTTGAAGCGAAACCAAACTCAGCAACGATTGCATTCATTTCGGTTTCATGCTCACCGGGTTTGCCTAAAACAGCAATGATTTCACCAACCGGATTTTGCGTATCTGAGTTCCATTCTGTGATTCTGGCAATAGCTTTATCACCGTTTTTTGCACCACCGAATTTTTCTTTTGGAATGAAAATATCGACATGCATTTTTTTGTCATCTGTAGCGAGAAATCCGTAGTAAGCATGCACTTGTAAAATCCCAACAAACTGTTCTTTGTCACGTTTGATGATTTCAACCACCTCGCCTGATTTTTTCGCACCGGGTCTTTGTGCCAATAATGACACTTTTACTTTATCGCCATTTAAAGCGGTATTCATAAAATCAGGTGAAATATAAATATCATCTGAGCCATCATCTGGAATTACAAATCCTGCTCCGTTTTGCGTTACATCCAATCGTCCTTCAATAAATTTATGAATGAATGTAATAACAAATCTTCCGGCATCAATTTCTTCCAGCACCTGTTCTTTCACCAATTGTTTAATAGCAGCAATAATTTCATTTCTACCTTCACTGCTTTCAATTCCTAAACGGGAAGCGACTTGTTTATAATTCAAGACCTTTCTTCCTGCTTCTATAAATATTTTTTGGATTTTGTTTTTAAATAAATCCGGGTTCTTTTTTTTCTTCATGAGAGTTTTTCTCCACTAAATAATTTCCTGACATCATCAGGAATTGCAACTGTTTTAGCTGCTGTATAATCATAACAAACCATTCCTGTTTTTGCTTCACAGGCAATAGAATTGTCTTCTTTAATAAATCTGTAATACAAGTCAAAACTTCGCACCTAAATCATTCGCATCAACTTCTATTCTTAATTCTTCACCATAATAACATTCCTTTTTATAAACGATAGCTACATCACCCATAATTACAGCAACGCCTCCAAGGTTCTTTTCAGAATAGTTAAACGATTGAAAAAACTGCATCCTAGCTTCATGAATCATGCTTAAATAGGCATCATTACTTAAGTGATTACCATAATTGATATCAGAAATTCTAACTTTTATAGTCGTAGAAAACCTAAGTGTTTTTGGTAGCTCCAGTTTAATTCTTGCCATCGTTACTTGAATAGATAATTGTTTTTTCGGAAATCGATTCTGCCCATGTTTTTATGGAAGGCGGCATTTTTTGTTTCCATTCATCCACATTTGTGTAATAGTGGATTTCATCATTTTCTGCATCGATTACTGCTGCCCAAATTTGATTACCCTTGAGAAGAATGATGTTTTCCATTTCGCCGTAAAGTCCTGCAACACCCGAACTTTTTACTTTGGCACCTGTTTCCACATCATTTGGAAGATTTCTTATTTGGTGACTTGAGTTCAAAAATAAGTCTTTATCGGAGCCAACCAAATTTTCAATCAATTTAGCTTGTGCTTCATTTTTTGCTAAACCTAAATTAATGAAATTTAATTCGGCTTCTCTATCATCTTTTTTTGAGCTGATTTTATATTGACCATCATATCTCACACCCATTCCAGCTCCACATTCCTGTGATGGCGACTTGATTAAAATACCTTTTTGGTTTCTTACAAAAAATAATTCACATAAACCATTGTCTGCATTCGAATAAAAACCTTCACCATTTTCGGTTATCATCGCTTTGCCACTTAATTCACCAAGGTTACCTCCATATGAACCATTCAAGGAGAATTCAAATCCATTTTCATCTGAATTAGAAATGTTCAAAGTTACAATTACATAGTTTTTACCTTTGGACCAAATTCCATTCCATTCAGAATAAGAGCTTTCTTCTTTCTTTTCTTGTGCTGAAGTTTTTATAGAACCGGTGTTTTCATAAAAACCAATTTTGGGACTTTCATCACAAGATATAACAGAACTAATTACTAGGAAGTAAATAAGGGTTTTAAATTGTTTCATGAATTTTCTCTCCTAAAGCAAAGTAAAGAATCTTATTTTTGATTGATGAACAAGTTATTTACGTTTTTATTCTTGATTGTCTGCAAATTTACCTTTTCACAATCAGCTATTTATTTCTCTGATTCTTCAAGTTTATCAGTGGATTCAGGATTTAACTTGAAAACAATTTCGTTAAGGGGCTTATCGGTTGTCGATAATAAATCTGTATGGTTTTCAGGAAGCAAAGGTGTTTTTGGAAAAAGTTCAGATGGATTGTTAAAAACGCAATTCCATCAAATCGAAAAATATAAAAAATCAGATTTTAGAGATATTGAAGCATTTTCATCTAAAAAAGCTGTGATGATGAGTTCGGGATTTCCGGCTTTGATTTTATATACTGAAGATGGTGGAATTACATGGAATGAATCATTTAGAAGCATAGATTCTGCAATGTTTTTAGATGGCATGGATTTTTGGAATGAAAAGGAAGGTGTTGTTTTTGGAGATCCAATAAATGGACGTTTTTTTTTAATAAGAACCAAAGATGGAGGAAAAACCTGGAAGGAAATTGATACAACAGGCTTTCCTCAAACGATGAATGGTGAAGCTGCATTTGCAGCAAGTGGAACCAGCATTCGTTGTTTAAAAAATGGAGATTTTGCCTTTGTGAGTGGAGGCACTGTTTCGAGATTCTATTATTTTAACAAGATTAAAAACAGGTGGAATGTAAGTCCTGTTCCAATTGTTCAAGGTAAATCTTCACAAGGTGCTTTCTCTTTTTCATTTTTGAGAAAAGATGAGTTTAATGAAGATCTTTTCTGCTTTGTTGGTGGTGATTTTTTAAAAGATACATTAAATGAAGGTGATCCTAATTCAGCTTGGTACAGATTAAATCCGCCATTGTGGTTTCGACAAAAATTTATACAAAACACCAATGGTTATCGTTCGTGTGTAGAAGCAATTAATAGCTTTTATTTGATTTGCTGTGGAACATCAGGCGTTGATATTTCTGTAGGCACAGGTGTTGATAAACATTGGAAGAAAATCAGTGATGATTCTTTCCATGTTGTAAGAAAAGCAAAAAGAGGAAATTTGATAGTATTTGCAGGTGCCAATGGCAGAATTGCAAAACTTCAATTTAAGGATAAGGCTAAAAAGTAGAAAGCTTAAAAATGTCTACCAACAGCTTCTGTTATTTTATGAGCAGGTAAATCTTCCATACAGCTGGTTCCATCAATACAAGAACCTCTGTAAAAACATTTACAAGCTTTATTAGGTGCAACAATTTCGCCTTTGCCAAACAAATCAAATTCATAAGGATTAAAGATATTGTTCATCAAAACGATTTTCTTCCCTAATGCCAAAGTAATATGCATTCCCATAGTAACCTGAGTGATTACCAAATGGCAATGATTCACTAAATTGATGAATTCGAACAGAGAATAATAACCCAAATAATGTGCACCTGAACGTGCTTGAATTTCTTTATTTCTGGCATCTTCAGCTTCACCACCTAATAATAAAATATGTGCATCAGGATGTTGTTTTTGAACTAAGTCAACCAATTCAACCCACTTGTCAATACTCCACAAACGGGTTGTCCATCTGCCACCACAACCGGTATTCATACCTATTATTTTTTTACCTGAAGGAAGGTTCCATTTGTAGCCTTTTTCATCGTGGGTGTCCATCAAATATGGCTCGCCTGTATGGGTTAAACCGCAAATTTCGAAAATCTCTTGTAAATATGATTTGGTATTAGCTTTAGAAGTATCATCAAACATACCCGTTGCAAACTTATGGTTAGCAAGTTCATTGTAGGGTTGAATTTCATTGTCTTTTAAAACATAACCGTATTTTTCTTTTGCATCAACAATTTTCAATAAAGCACCTGCTTCTTTTTCTTTGTCTAAATTGATGGCAATATCCCAGCTTGAATGTTGTACGTATAAAATAGAATTGTGGTCCCATTTTAAAATTTCATCAACCTGAGAAGATGGAAGTATATCAGGTGTCCATGTTAACCAAGTGATTTTGCAATCCGGATACATGTTTTTGTATTTAACTACCAAAGGTGTGGTTCTAATTACATCACCTATAGCTCCTAATTTTATGATGAGGATACGTTTCGATACTTTTATATATGCCGGACAATTGTCACAATGGTAACCTTCTTGTTTATGAGGTTTGCAAGGGATATGTCCTTTATAATGTTTACAGTCTGCGTTAAAAATCATACATCTTCTATATTTCCGCTGCCAAGATAGGAAATTTCATGAATTATGACTTCAAAGATAAATTGGATTTCAAATTTTGATGAGAAAACCTTGGAAGAGAAAAAAAGCATATAAAATTTAACAAGCAATTGATTTAGTGTGCTTTGTGGTTATTTTGCTTGAGTTTTCATTCTTTTTATTGAGAATCTTGATTTTTTGTAAGCTATAATAATTGCCGTTTAACATTTTATTGGTACATTTTGTCAGGTTATAATTTGTTGGCAGTTAATTTGTATATTTACTTCATCGTAATAAAAAATCAAAAACATGAATAAAGGAACGATTATTTTGTTGGCAATTGTTGCTGCAGTTGTATTGTTATTAATGAGCGGATGTGGTTCATATAACAATATGGTAACTAAACAAGAAGGTACTACCAAGGCTTGGGCAAATGTTCAAAGTGCTTACCAAAGGCGCTTGGATTTGATTCCAAATTTGGTTGCAACTGTTAAAGGTGCTGCTAATTTCGAACAACAAACATTAACTGCTGTAATCGAAGCCAGAGCAAAAGCTACTCAAATTACTGTTGATCCTGAGAAGTTGACTCCGGAAAGTTTACAAAAATTCCAATCTTCACAAGGTGAATTGAGTCAGGCTTTAGGTCGTTTAATGGTAGTTTCAGAGCAATATCCTCAGTTAAGAGCTACTCAAAATTTCAGCGAATTACAAAGTCAGATTGAAGGAACTGAAAATAGAATTAAAGTTGAAAGAGATAATTTCAACCTAGCTATTAATGATTATAATTCTTATATCAGAAAATTCCCTCAAGTACTATTTGCAGGAATTTTGGGATTTGATAAAAAGGGTTATTTTGAAGCTGATGCTGCTGCAGCAAAAGCTCCGGAAGTAAAATTCTAATTCGAAATTAATCATACAAAATCAGGTTTATTGGGTTTTGCCTGATAAACCTGATTTTATTTTTAAGCCATTTCTATGTCAAAACAATTTTTTACTCAGCAAGAACAAGAGCAATTGGTTGAGTCAATCAGACTTGCTGAGTTAAATACATCCGGAGAAATCAGGGTTCATATTGAGCCAAAATGTTCTACCAAGCCAGAAGATAGGGCAAAGGAAGTATTTGCTCAATTGGGAATGCACTCAACTGAAAAGCAAAATGGAGTTTTAATTTACCTTGCTTATGAGTCGAAAGTATTTGCCATTATTGGAGATATTGGTATTCATGAAAAGGTTAGTAATGCTTTTTGGGATGCAGAAAGAGATACAATGAAACAGCATTTCTCCAAAGCAGAATTTCTAAAAGGATTACAAATTGTGATTGGTGATGTTGGAACAAAACTTAAACAATATTTTCCTTACCAAAGTGATGATACAAACGAATTGTCTAATGAGATTTCATTTGGAGGAGAGCAAAAATGAAGAAACTAAGTAGTTTAATTTTATTCTTATTTCTTAGCTTATTTTCAATAGCTAAGGAAGTTCCTTCGAGTCCCAATCCTCCCAGATTAGTTAATGATTTTACCGGAGTTTTAGATGCATCTCAAGTTCAAAATCTTGAAGCAAAACTAAAAGCCTACAACGATTCAACTTCAACGCAGGTTGCTATTGTTATTGAAAATAGTTTGGAAGGAGATGATATTTTTGATTATTGTCAAAGGCTTTCAACTGCTTGGGGAATTGGCGTTAAAGGAAGAAATAATGGTATATTGATTTATGTTGCCATTGACGACAGGAAAATGAGAATTCATGTTGGCTATGGAATGGAAGCAACTATCACTGATGGATTAACTAAAAGAATCATCGACCAGGTAATGAAACCTGCTTTCAAACAACAAGATTATTATGGCGGATTAGATGCTGCAGCAGATTTTATTTTCAGGGCAGCTGCAGGTGAATTCATTAATGATTTACCAGAAGAGAAAAATGGAAAAGGACCTAGTTGGCCTGTAATAATTGTTATTGGAATTATAATATTAATAGCATTTTTTGGTAAAGGTGGCGGAAGAAGAAACAGAGGTTTTAGAGGCGGTATGGTTCCTCCGTTTTTTGGTAGTTTTGGAA
>JBIPMI010000148.1:0-7615 GCA_044369215.1 Bacteroidia bacterium
ATTGCTTCTTTTATAGGGTTTCATTTCTTTAATTCTTCCCCACACATGAGCTTCTGCATTGTCTCTAATCGAACAAGTATTCATAAAAACTACATCGGCTTCAGCTAAGTTTTGGGTAGTTTTAAATCCTTTATCACCCATAATGGAAGCAACAACTTCACTATCGGCAAAATTCATTGCACATCCGTAAGTTTCAATGTATAAGTTTCTTATTGCTTTTTCAGGCGCTTTTGCTTCTAAATCTCCGTTCATTTATTCAATTTTTTGGACTACAAATATAAGGATATTTCTGACAGAGTGGCAGTAAAATTGCTAATTTTGGCAATATTATTTAAATGGTATTTCGATTCATTGATAAATTTACTTTTGATTTCATTCTTAATGATTTGATTCTTTTTGCTGATATTGCAGCCAAATCAAACATTCGAACATGAAAGTTCTACTTACCGGCAGTAATGGTTTATTAGGTCAGAAATTAGTCGACCTTTACAAAACAAATTCTTCAGTAGAATTAATAGCTACAGCTAGAGGTGTAGATAGATATCCTGATAAAACAGGATATACCTATGCATCATTGGATATTACCCAGAAAAATGAAGTTGATAGTGTTTTGGATTTTCATCAACCTGATGTTGTTATTAATACAGCTGCTATGACCAATGTTGATGCATGTGAGTCAGAAAGAGAAGCTTGTGATGCATTAAATGTACATGCTGTTGATTTTTTGGTAAATGCATGTAATAGAATCAATGCGCATTTTGTTCATGTTTCTACTGATTTTATTTTCGATGGAACACATGGTCCTTTAACAGAAGATGAAAAACCTAGTCCAATAAGTTATTATGGTTTATCTAAAGTTAAGGCTGAAGAAATTGTTCAGGCAAAATCAAACAGCTGGGCAATAGCCAGAACTGTTTTGGTGTATGGCATTGTAAGTGATATGAGTCGTAGTAATATTGTTCTTTGGGCGAAAGGTGCCTTAGAATCAGGTAAATCTATAAATGTAGTTGCCGATCAATTTAGAACACCAACATTGGCTGAAGATTTGGCTCAAGGTTGTTCTTTAATTGCTGAACAAAAAGCTACAGGAATTTATAATATCTCAGGAAAGAACTTTATGAGTGTTTACGATTTGGTAGTTCAGGTTGCTGATTTTTGGAACCTAGATAAGAGTTTACTTCACTTATCGAGCAGTGAAGGTATTAAACAACCAGCTAAACGTCCACCTATTACAGGCTTTAGATTAGACAAGGCGATGAATGTTTTGGGGTATAACCCTAAATCGTTTCAGGAAGGCCTTAAATTGCTCGATGAACAGCTAAAATTAACAAAATCATGAATTATTTAATATTCCTTACAACGCCCGCAGAACCTGCAAGTTTCACTTTTTGGTTTTTAACTGAAGCCTTTTTTGGTTTGGTTGTTTTTGCTCTTTTGTATTTTTTCATCGTAAAAAATCCCAAAATCAATAAACCACCAACACATGGAGATGAAGACAAAAATTAAAACTTGGATAGAATCCTATTTTTATTTTAACAGATTAGAGCAGCAAGGTATTTACCTGTTGCTCTTTTTTATTTTATTAACTTGGTTAATTAAACTTTGGGTGCCGGTATTTTTTAAGCCGAAACCAATTGAAGTAAATCTTACAATGGCTGAAATACCAACAAACACTTATAAAGATTTTGAGAAATCAAACTTTAATACAGTTTACACAGATTCTACAAAAAAGAAAACTGAACCAAAACCTAAATTGGCAATAGTAGATTTAAACCTGGCCGATAGTTTAGAAATTCTTTCTTTATACAGAGTTGGTCCGGCTCTAACATCGAAAATACTTCAATACAGGAAAAAGCTGGGTGGTTTTGTGAGTTTGCAGCAATTAACAGAGATTTATGGCTTTAATGAAGATTTGTTATATGATTTAGATGGAAAAATTACGATAAGTTCAAAATCAGTAGTTAAGTTTAATCTCAACAGCGCTAGTTTTGATGAATTAAAATCGCATCCATACTTCAAGTTTGTTTTATCTAAACAGATTGTAAACTACCGTCAAGTTCATGGCCAATTCAAGGAAATCTACGATTTAAAAAACATCAAAACCGTAAATGATTCGATTTTAAATTTGATAAAACCATATGTATTTGTTGATTAGCAAAATTTGCAAAATATCTTCATCGTTTTTTAATGACTAAGTAGGATATTGCGGAACAAACCGAATACCAATTTTATGAATTTCGACCAAACCGAAAACCAAAGAATGATCGCCCAAATGGTGCGTGATTTCGCTGAAAAAAATGTTCGTCCCTATGTTATGGAATGGGATGAAGCGCAATTCTTTCCAAGAGAAATGTTTCGCGAGATGGGTAAATTAGGCCTATTGGGAGTTTTAGTTCCTGAAGAATATGGAGGCTCCGGATTGGGTTATTTTGAATATGTTACTGCAATTGTAGAATTATCTAAAGTTTGTGGCTCAGTTGGTTTAAGTATGGCTGCACATAATTCACTTTGTACAGGTCATATCATGTATTTTGGAAACGATGAACAAAAGAAACGTTGGTTACCAAAACTTGCTACTGGCGAATGGATGGGAGCTTGGGGTTTAACTGAAGCAAATACCGGAAGTGATGCTATGCGTATGCAATGTGTTGCTAAAAAAGATGGCAACCATTGGGTTTTAAATGGCACTAAAAACTGGATTACACATGGAATTACAGGCGATGTAGCTGTTGTTTTAGCGCGTACAGGAGAATTGTTAGATTCAAATGGTATTACTGCATTTGTTGTAGAAAGAGGAACTCCAGGTTTTAAAGGTGGTAAAAAAGAAAATAAATTAGGTATGCGTGCTTCTGAAACTGCTGAATTGATTTTTGAAGATTGCAGAATTCCTGAAGAAAATGTTTTGGGTGAAGTTGGAGATGGTTTTAAACAAGCCATGAAAATTCTTGATGGAGGTAGAATTTCAATTGCCTCTTTATCATTAGGAATTGCAAAAGGTGCTTATGAGGCTGCTTTAAAATATTCAAAAGAGCGTCAACAATTCGGTCAACCAATCTCAAATTTCCAAGGTATTTCATTCAAAATAGCTGATATGGCTACCAGAATTGAAGCTGCTGAACTATTGACTTTACAAGCTGCTGATAGAAAGAATAAAGGTTTAAGTGTAAATAAAGAAGGTGCTTTTGCCAAGTATTATGCAAGTGAAGTAGCAGTTTGGGCTTCAACTGAGGCCGTTCAAATTTTTGGAGGATATGGATATACTAAAGATTTTCCTGTAGAAAAATTCTATCGTGATTCTAAATTATGTACGATAGGAGAGGGAACAAGTGAAATTCAAAAATTGGTAATTTCAAGAAGCATATTGAAATAACAAGTTTTTAGACTTCGATACAAAAAGAGCGGGCGAACCTTTGGTTCGCCCGCTCTTTTTATTTCTTATTGGTATTCGAATTCAAATAATTCTGCCAGATGGATTTTTAGTTTTGCCTTTACTTCATCCATATCAACTTTTCTTCCAAGTTCACGTTCCATAGAGGTCACATCTTTATCATCAATGCCACATGGAATAATGTTCTTAAAATAGTTTAAATCTGAATTTACATTAAATGCCAATCCGTGCATAGTAACCCATCTGCTGCATCTAACTCCCATCGCACAAATTTTCCTCGCTTTATCATTATCTGCATCCAGCCAAACTCCGGTATAACCTTCATACCTGCCTGCTACGATTCCATATTCAGCCAGTGTGTTAATTATTGCTTCTTCAAGTGTTCTTAAATACCGATGTATGTCTGTGAAAAATTGTTCCAAATCAAATATTGGGTATACTACCAACTGACCTGGCCCATGATAGGTTATGTCTCCTCCTCTGTTGATAGGATAAAAAACTGCATTTGCTTCTTTTAAGCCCTGTTCATCAAGCAATAAATTAGCTACATCTCCACTTTTACCTAATGTATAAACATTCGGATGTTCGCAAAATATCAAAGTGTTTTTTAAGACAGTTTTGTCTGTTGGGGCAAATTCTCTTTCTAAAAGTTTGGTATCAACCAATTCTTTAAAAAGGACTTCTTGTTGGTCCCAGGCTTTTTTGTAATCTATTAATTCCCAGTCGATTAATTTTACCATTTTGTTCATGGTAAACTACTTGTATAAATCTTTAAGTTCAACCGATTTCGAATCTTTTTTACGCATTTTCATGTTCAATACTTCTATTCCAATTGAAAAGGCCATAGCAAAATAAACATAAGCTTTCAGGTTGAATTTTTCAGCCACTTCGTGATTCCAGCCTTCTATGATAAGCATGATTCCAATAACAAGTAAAAAGGCTAATGCTAATAACTTAATACTTGGGTGTTTATTAATGAATTCTGCAATATATCCTGAAAAGAATAACATAATAATCATTGAAATAACAACGGCAAGAATCATAACTGGTAAGTCTTGAGCCAATCCTACTGCTGTTATGATAGAGTCAAATGAAAATACGATATCAATCAAAATAACCTGAAAAACAACATTCCAGAATTTAGCTTGAATATTTTTACTATGCTCATCACCTCCATCTTCGAGTAATTCGAAAATTTCAATTGTACTTTTATACAATAAAAATAAACCTCCTCCCAATAAAACAATATCTCTTACTGTAATAGGGTGTTCTAAAATTGTAAAAATAGGGCTTCGCTGACTATTCACTATATGTGCTAAAAAACTTAAAAGAATAATTCTAATAAAAAGTGCCAGGAATATCCCTAATCGCCTTGCTTTTTGCTGATTTTTTTTTGGAAGTTTACCTGTTACCAATGAAATGAAAATAACGTTGTCGATACCCAACACGATCTCCATTACAGTTAATGTTATTAAGGAAAGCCAAGCTTCCGGTCTGCTAAATAGTTCTATCATCTCTGGTTTTTTCCGGCTGCAAAAATAAGTAAATTTATTGAGCTTTGTTGTAATGACATATAATCTCTATAAAATCCTTTATTTCAGGCACTTCGATTGCTTTTTTCCAAATAATCTCTTCGTCCTTTTTAAACCATGTTAGTTGTCGCTTAGCATAATTTCTGCTGTGTTGCTTAACTTTATCAAAAGCAAATTCGAGTTCACATTTACCGTCGAAATAATCAAACAGCTCTTGATAACCTACGGTTTGTAATGCGTTTAAATATTTTAGAGGATATAAATCCCGGGCTTCATTTTCCAAACCATTGGCTCGCATCATATCTACCCTTAAATTGATTCTTTTGTATAATTCTTCTCTTGGCCAGTCAATTCCAATTTTTATGGTTTCAAATCTTCGTATTTTTTTTACATTTACCAGTTCAACACCTTGTAAACTCATTTCAATTGCTCTCATAAGCCTTTGAGGATTTTGTTGATCTATCAGTTCCCATTTATTAGGATTTAGATTCTTTAGTTCCTTTTGTAAAAATTCAATTCCATTTTTGGCATAATCCAACTCTAATCTTGCCCTTAATTCTAAATTTGCTTTTGGCATTTCATCCAATCCATCTACCAATGCTTTAACAAATAATCCGGAACCACCGGTTGCTATAACAATATCCTTTTCTTTAAATAACTCATCAAGCTTCTTTATTGAATCTCTTTCGAAGTCACCTGCTGAATAATATTGTTCAGGCTCTAGAAAATCTATAAAATGATGTTTGGCTAAACTTAATTCTAAAGAATTTGGCTTAGCAGTTCCTATATCCAGTCTTTTGTAAAACTGCCTTGAATCAGTAGAAATTATTTCCGTTTGAAAGTGCTGTGCGAGCTCTATTGATAATGCAGTTTTTCCTGAAGCTGTTGGGCCAAGTATGAGAATTAAGTATTTTTTTTTATCCGGCATTTTCACAAATATGAGGCAAAAAAAAAGAGTTGCAATTTCTTGCAACTCTTTTTTAGTAATCTAATTGTTTTTTTATTGACCAGCAACAGCAAAGAATGCTCTTCCAATTACCTTGTTTCCATTACTCAGAATAACATGGTATTTACCTGCATCTAGATTTAAGCCTCTAAATTCGATGCTATTCTCATTTCTTAAATCGTGTGATTTGTTGTAAACTGATCTGCCTAACATATCAACTATCACAACATCAACATCTTTGTAATCAACCATGTCAGCCACACTAATTGTGAAGCTACCTGTATTTGGATTCGGGTATAAGTTAATATTGAAGCTATTAGCAGTTACTGAAGAAACTCCTGTAACATCAGACCCTGCAGCTTTAATTTCACCGACTTTGCTTATTTCAGTTGGTAAGTCGTCCATTGTAACTACTGATAATCCTGTGCAAGGTAAATCTACAACAGTTACATTCATTGTAGCACTTCCTGTGCAACCTGCCATTGATATTGCATTTAAAGTAACTGTATAGGTTCCTGCCGCTGCATATGTTTTACCATAATGAAAAGTTGAAGTTGAAGTTGTGCCATCACCAAAATTCCAGGTATATCCATTATTTACCCATCCCCATCCAATGAAATAAGTAGAGTTTGAGAAATCAAATCTGTTTGTTGTAATACATTGTGTTGAAAGTGGAGTTGTAAACTGAACCATTGGACCACTATGTCCTACCGATGCATTTATGTTTTCTGTATAAACTGTTGAGCAAACACCATCATTTACGGTTAATGATACCAAATATGTTCCTGGGTAATTATATGTTATAATTGGAGATGCTGTTGTTGAGGTAACACCATTTCCAAAATCCCAGGTATATGATGGCACGCCTGTTGATACACTCGATGTATTCATGAATGAATGTGTATTTGTGCATGAAGATTCAACAGCACCATGTGAGAACGATGCTATTGGAGCTTGGGTTGCAGCTACAGCAATTATGCTTCTTGTGCTTGAAATGCTACAACCTGTAGAATTCGTTGCGGTTAACGTTACGGTTTTTGTTCCTGAACTTGCATATGCTTTTACTGGTGTTTGAAGAATTGAAGTTGTTCCATCACCAAAATCCCAAAGGTATGTCAAGTCACCATAATCAACGCTCGAATTATTTACAAATACAATGTTGTTGGCACAGGTTCCAATTGAATCAGAAAAACTTACGGTTGGTGATGAACCTACTTCTACTGTTTGAGTATTAGTTGAAATACAACCTTGGTTATTTACTGTTAATGTTACATCATAACTTCCGACAGATGCATAAGTAATATTTGGATTTGTAGAAGTTGATGTTGTGTTATCTCCAAAATTCCAGTCATATGTAATTCCAACACCAGAACTTGAGTTATTTGTGAAACTTACTGTTTTGCTACAAGCGGTAAACAATGGAGTGAATGAAGCAGTAGGTGCTGTTCCTACATATAATATTCTGCTGTATGTTGATGAACATCCAACAGAATTTATAACTGTAAGTGTAATTGTTTTGTAACCTGTTGTAGAATATGTTTTACCATAAACAAATGTATTGGTTGATGTTGTTCCATCACCAAAATCCCAGATAGAAGTTGGAATCCATCCAGGTCCTACATGTGTAGATGTGTTTAAAAAGCTAAATTGTGCTCCGGTACCACATTGGCCTGTATTCTCTATTGTAAAACCTGCTAATGGGCCGTTTGCAACGCTATTTACAACTAAACTTGAACTTGTTACAGATTG
>JBIPMI010000007.1:0-23557 GCA_044369215.1 Bacteroidia bacterium
TGACTCAGGGTCTTTCTCATCGCCATATTAGAAATGCATGTGAAGGTTCATTAAAAAGACTTCAAACTGATTATATAGATTTATTTCAATGTCATAGATATGATATAGACACACCTTTGGAAGAAGTATGTTTTGCTATGAATAATCTTATTGATAGAGGTATGATTCTACATTGGGGTGTTAGTCAGTGGACCGCAGTTCAAATTACCAATGCTGTTAGAATTTGTGAAAAGAATTCATGGAGAAAACCTATCTCTAATCAACCTGTTTATAACATGCTAAACAGAAGCTTAGAAACTGACGTGATGGATGTTTGTGCGAATGAAGGCTTAGGTTTAGTTGTATATTCTCCACTTGCGCAAGGACTGCTTACCGGTAAATATAAAAAGAATGAAGTTCCGGCTGATAGCAGATTGGCAAGTGAAGTAATGAATAATTGGTTTCCGGTAAAAAGAATGAATGATGAGTATTTTGTCATGCAGGATGCTTTGCAGGAAATTGCTAAATCTGAAAATTGTACTTTATCGGAATTAGCTTTAGCCTGGATTTTGAATAGAAAACCAATTACTTCATGTATTACAGGCGCATCAAAAGTTAGTCAGGTTCAAGCCAATGTTAAGGCTACTGAATTTACTTTATCGAATTCAACAATGGAAAGAATTGAACTTATTCTAAATAATGCACCTGTTGACCAATACACTGGAGCTAGAGTAGGATTTGGCATTATTAAAAGAGGTTACTAGAAATGCTAGCTTATAAATTCAAGGTTATTTTTTACTTTCTTCTTTTTGTTTTAATTGTTGATTCCTATGTATGGCAGGCAGTTAAAACCATTATTAAAAGAAAGAGTAAATTAACTAAAACCATTGTTGCAATTATTTATTGGTCGATTCCAATAATATCATTCATCATTATTTGCTTGGTCATGTTTAATGATACTTTTGCAATGATGAGGGAAGCCCGAACCCTTTTTCAAGGGTTTTTAATGGTGATTTATGGCTCTAAATTAATCAGCTTTTTGTTTTTAATTGTTGATGATATTAAAAGGTTTTTCATTTGGATTTACCATAGGATTGTACGTCTTTTTTCGAGAGGGAATTCAAAAATCATTGCAGAAGATATTGAAGAGGAACGTGAAGAAGAACTGGAAGAAGCAATTTTGCCATCTGATCAAAAAATAAATCGTTCAGAATTTTTAGCAAAAGCAGGATTAATTGCAGGAGTTGCTCCTTTGGTTTTTCTAACAAGAGGAATTTATTCAGGAGCCTATAATTATCAGGTTAGAAGATTAGATCTGGTTTTACCTAATTTGCCAGAAGCATTTGATGGCCTTAAAATCCTTCAAATTTCAGATGTTCACTCAGGAAGTTTTACTGATAAAGATGCGGTTTACAGAGGTATCCAATTAATCAAAGAACAAAAAGCACATGTAACATTTTTTACCGGGGATATTGTAAACAATAGAACAGAGGAGCTAAATGATTACATGGATATGTTTTCAGAAATTAAATCTCCAATGGGTGTCTATTCAACCTTAGGAAATCACGATTATGGCGATTATGTGAACAATTGGAGAAGTCCTGAACATAAAAAGAAGAATTTCGATGATTTAGTTGCTGCACATAAAAATATGGGTTGGAACTTACTGAGGAATGAACATGTTTTATTGGAAAAGGAGAATAAAAGGATAGCAATTTTGGGCGTAGAAAATTGGGGCGATAAAGGAAGATTTCAAAAGTTTGGAGATGTAGATTTGGCCAAAAAAGCAATGCCGGATGCTCCGGTTAAATTGTTGTTATCGCATGATCCTTCCCATTTTGATAAAATCATAAGTAAACATCACAAAGACATTGATATCACCTTTTCGGGTCATACTCATGGATTTCAATTTGGAGTAGAATTTGGTAATATCAAATGGAGTCCTTCTCAATATTTATATCCGCATTGGGCTGATTTATATAAAGTTGACAAACAAATGATTTATGTAAACAGGGGATTTGGCTTTATTGGTTATCCGGGAAGGGTAGGGATTTTACCTGAAATTACTGTATTTACCTTGTTTAGAGCCTAATTTATTTTTTATTGATGCTTTGAAATGCCACTTACCTTTATTTTAAAATAACATCTTTATTATACATTTGCCAAATGCGCATTATTCTTACATTATTAGGTATATTATTTTTAAGCACTTCTTTTGCTCAGGTAACGTCTCAACGTAAAACTACAGGAATTGGAAGAATTGCTCTTAGTGTAAATAATTTTGGAACTTTTGGTAAACCTGATGTTCGATCAAATACACAGGGACCTTCTTCCATGAGTTATCCAAAAGGAAGTGGTGTTGAACATTTATTTGAAGCCGGTATTTGGATTGGTGCTTATGTTGATGGACAAGTTCGTGTAAGTACAAGTTCTGTTGATGCCTCTTCAGGTTATTCTCCGGGAGGGAGTGGATTTGAGTTTTCTCAATTGTCGACGATTTCAGAAAAATCTAAATTACCTTCAAGTTCTAGTTATTCTGCATCAGCTGTTTCTCATCAGGATTTTGTGATGAATATGACAGATAGTTTTGTAGTTATTCCCGGAACTACTTTTCCAATATCCGGTCATGGAAATCCTTTGAAAGCTGTTTGTAAATTGGAAACATATACCTGGAACTATTCATTTGCAGATTATTTTGTAATAGCTAATTATGAAATTACCAATAATTCAGAACAAAGATGGGATTCAGTTTACCTGGGTTTGTTTAGTGATTTGGTTGTGAGAAATGTGAATGTAACCCGAGATGCAGGAACTGCTTTTTTTAATAAGGGCAGAAATGGAATCAACAAACAATTTCACAGTATTTATGCCTATCAGAGTTTTGGTGATGATATCGATTTTACTAAATCATATGGTGCTTTGCAATTTTTAGGTATGGATTGGAGAGGAATGTTTTTTAATCCTTCTAAACCTGATACTTTTCTTTCTAAAGGATATCCTTCACCTGAGGTAAATTACAATTTTTGGAATTTTAACTCTGTTTTAGCTCCTTGGAATACGCCTACAAATGATCAGGAAAGATACCAGAAATTAACAACAGGAATTGATTCTAATGATTTGTACAGTGGAATTGGTCCGATTGTTGGCCCACCAGCAAACTGGCTTCAATTGCTTTCAGCGGGTCCATTGGTTAATGTAAATCCGGGTGAGAAATTTACATTTACAGTGGCCTTTGTTTGCGCTAAACAACAAGCTCCATATTCATTTTTACCGGTTTCAAGTTCAAGCATTATTTCTACAGAAGAGAGTGAAAAGGAATTACTCGAACATTTGAAAAGAACACGTTCTACTTATGTAGGCGAAGATCAGGATGAAAAAGGGGTTTATAGACCTGAATTAGATTTAAACCAAAACGGTGTTTTAGATAGATACGTTTTACCAGAACCACCTTTAAGTCCTACAACAAAAGTTATTACTGGAGAAAATTCAATTGATATTTATTGGGATAATCGTTCAGAAGGTTCAGTAGACCCAATTACAAGAAAACAAGATTTTGAAGGTTATAAGATCTATAGAACAAATCCAGGAGACGATTTAGGAACAGACTTGTTAAGCGAAGCAAACCTAATTGCTCAATGGGATAGTATTGGGAATTCAGTTGGATTTAATAATGGTTTTGCTCCTATTTTATTGGATAAACCGGTTAAGTTTGATGGTGATACAACAAGCTACAGATACAAATACAGTTTTAACAATATTAGTAATGGCTGGCAATATTTGATTTTGGTTACAGCATTCGATAAGGGTGATAAGGATTTAGGAGTTGAACCTCTTGAATCATCATTTTCTGAGAATGAGATAAGAGCATATGCCGGAACCAAAGCCAAAGAATTTAATGGAGCAACAAAAGTAGGTGTTTATCCAAATCCATATAATAGTAAAGCTGCTTGGGATGGAGAAAACTCAAGACTTAGAAAGATTATATTTTATAACCTTCCAAAAGATGCTGAAATTGTTGTTTATGCCTCAAGTGGTGATGTTATTGCAACAATCAAACATCAAGCAGATACCTATAAAGGTGAGGATATCAGGTGGTTCAGTAATTACAGTGATACTTCCAAAGTTGTAATGAGTGGGGGAGAACATGCCTGGGATTTATTAAATGAAAGTAAAACACAATTAAGTACCGGAGTATACATGTTTACTGTAAAGGATTTAAAAACCGGTGAAATCCAATCAGGCAACTTTGCGGTTATTAAATAAGGAATCAATCTTTAGAAAGCGCAGATTTTCTTAATTGTTGATATCCGGTGACTTATTTCTACTAAAATTGAGGTTTTGATAACTTGTAAAAAGTAAAGCTTAAGCTTAGATTTGTAGCAAAAGGTTAAAACCTCAATTATGAAAAGAATATTACTTTTAATCGCATTTTGCTACATTTCTGTGTTAGCATCTGCACAAAATCCTTATCCGGTTGTTCCTATTTCAACTGTTCAGTTTGTAAATAGTGCTAAATTGGCTGCAACTCCTCCAAACGATTCTTCTGATTATGTAAATCCAAGTTTTACTGATTCGCTCTACAGAGATACAGTAAGATTTGACGGTTATGTATTATTCGACCCTAGAACTTATGGTTTGTCTACCAGCAGAAAAGCAACTGTTTTATCAGCTGATACAATTGCAAAACCTTGGGGTGGAGTGGAAATCATGTGTGAGCCTGCTGGAACAGGAAGAACATTAGCTCAATTATTAAATGAAACTAAATTTTACGAAAACTTAAGACCGGGTACTAAAGTTCGTGTTACGGGTGTAATTCGTCAATTTAGAGGTTCCGCGCCTGCAACTTCAAAAACTGGTCAAAGTCAAGTTAACATGATTAAAGCTAGTGTTGATTGGGAAAATGGTGTTGAAATCCTTGATTTAAATCCTTATTCAATTAAACCGGCTGAGATTACAATTGATTCATTAATGACAGGTAATGCTAATACAGGTCAGGTTATTCAAAAAGTTTCCGGTGAAAAATGGGAAGGTTCTTATGTTGAATTAAAAGATGTGACAGTATTTACAAGAACACCAAGTGGAAGTAGATGGTTCTGGTCAGTTGCTGATAGCAAAGGAAACGCTATTGATATTGGTGATTTTTCAGGTTGGTTTAGAAATGATAACAACGCAGCAGATACTTTACCGGTAGGTAGATTTACACCTCCAGTAATTGGTACTAAATTAGCCTTTATTAAAGGTGTGATTATTGAATCATTTGTTGGTGGTCAATTTAGATACACGCTTGCTCCTTTAAAACCTAGTGATTTAGGTCAATCAAGTTATACTCCTCCAATTCTTGAAAGCAAAAGCAGAATCCCTGTAATAGCAAACTCAATAGATTCAGTGTTTATTACTGCTAAAGTTTTACAAGGTTCAGCAAGAGTTTCAAACTTGAAATTATTCTATGCAAATGGTTTATTGACTCCAGCTTTCGATTCAGTTACAATGACTCGTAATGTTTTACCTAATGATACAATGGTATGGTTTGGTAAAATTCCTCCGTATGCGAACGGTTCTGTAGTAAAATATTTCATCAAATTAACTGATGCTAATAATTTCGCGAACTATGCTCCTGATACTTTTGCTACAAACAGCAATTATGTAATTATGGATGGCGGACCTCAATCTATTAAAGATTTACAGTTTAGTGTAAGTCCTAATAATTCAAGTATCTGGAATGGTGATTCATTAACCAATATCAACATCAATGCAATTGTTACTTCTACCAGTATGGCACAAGGAACAGTAAATATTTTAACTCTTCAAACAAAAAACACCAACGATTCAAATACTGCAATTGTGGTAAACAGACAAGTTGGTGATGCAACTGCTTCTTGGAGAGTTGGCGATGAAATCAATATTACATCATCAAGAGTTGTAGAAAGTTTTGGTGTTACAGCTTTGGTATTCCCTAATGCAACTAAAGTTTCTTCAGGAAATACTTTACCTCCGGTAAAAAAAGGATTAAACATTAATGATATTGCTACAATTAGCGCTTCTGCTTCAAGAAGATGGGAATTAACTCCATTTGAAGGAATGATTGTTGGTTTTGATAGTGTTTACGTTGTTAAGAAAAATGCAGATGGTGCTGATACTGATCCGGGTTTTGGCGAGTTCTTAATCAATACTGATAAAAATGCTACTACTGGTTTACGTGTTGATGATATTGCAGGTTCATTACCTGATTTATTCAACCAAAACTTAAGAGTTGGACAGTTAATGAAAAAAGCTCAAGGTGTATTTTATTTGAGTTTCAGTAACTGGAAATTAGAACCAAGAGATAGCAATGATTTAGATTTTTCTGATATCGCAGATACTACAAGACCAGTTATTACTTTGTTAGGTAAAAATCCTGATTCATTATTATTAAACGGTTCTTATGTTGATCCAGGTTTTACAGCGAATGATAATATCGATGGAGATTTAACTTCTAGTGTAACTTTCACAAGTTTTGTAGATTCTAGTAAAGTAAATACTTACGGAATTCTTTACTCAGTAAAAGATAAAGCAGGTAACACCGGCTCAGCTGTTAGATCAGTTGTTGTTTACTTACCTGTAGGTGTAAATGAAAATGAATTGTTAGGTGTTTTAACCAGTTTATATCCAAACCCAGCTAAAGAAGAATTAACAATTAATGTTACTGGAACTAAAACCTTGCCATTAGAGGTTTCTATTTTAGATATGAGTGGAAGATTGGTTGAAAGCAAAACTTTTTATACCAAAGATATTCATTCAAACTTTAACCTTTCAGCTTTAGAAAGTGGAGTTTATTTCTGTAATTTCAAAAATGCAAATGGTTTCAAAACCATGAAATTTGTGATTGCAAAATAGTTGAAGTTTAACTAATTAATCAATAAAGGGTCATTTCGTAAGATTTGACCCTTTTTTGTGTTTTTAACATCCCATTCTTTATATAATGATTTTCATTTTTTGTTTCATTTTTGTTTTTTAGTGAAATTTTTAAATTAATGAAACATTTTTGGGGCAATGAAAAACATAGTTTTGACGAAGTTAGAAAGGATAGTTATTTGTTTGCGAATGCATGTTTTGAAATAGTAAAAAGGTTTGAAACAGAAGAAAAGAATTTTGATGGAATTGAAATCATGAATCATGCTCCTAAAATTCTTAGAATTATTGATTCTCTGAAAACGGAAAGTGATTGGAAAAAGTTCAAAATCGGCATTCAATCTTGTAGAATAGAAGTTCAGGAATCAATTTTAGGGCTATTAAATATTTTCAGAAATTCTAATAACCGTCATGAAATTGAGCAGGTTCTGGAATATGGCCAAAACTTACAGGATATTTATTCTCAATTGCTTCAATTTAGATAGGAAAGCTTGACAGGTCTAAATTTTAATTGCTAGTGCAATCCAATACCAAAACGGATTCATTCTTTTTTTTCGAATAGATTTAAACTCATTGGTTGAATAGATTGAATTTTCATTTTATGAACTACAAAAATCAGATTTTCATTTTTTTCATTCTTCGATGAAAATCATTTTATATTTAGCTGTAAATAGTATTTTTACCTTGTCAATAACGTTTTTGTAATTGCTAATTTAATTTTTATGAGGTTTTTAAAATCAGTTATAATCATTTTGGGATTTTTCAGTTTTACCTTGAATTATTCGAAGGCTCAAACGGCTGTAAATGATAGTATTGTGATTCAATTAACTGATTATGCAAAAGACGAACGGTTTCATAAGTTCCAAATAACATTGGCTTTGTTTATGACTCAGGGTGATACAATTAAAAGTATGGATTTTGAGAACCTTCGACCTGAAAAGAATATAATCATTAAAAAGCCTGCAGGCTATAACTATTATGCTTATGGATATATATTTTTTACGGGTTCAAATGTTCCGCAAAATCCGGGTTATGTAAGTGTCTTGGTATGTAATCCTTTTCATAAACATCCTCATATGTTTATCGATTACAACCAGAATTTTGATTTTACTGATGATCCAAGATTCACCTTGCCTTATTTTGATGAACCTCCAATTGAATTTGAGTTAGCTAATTCTTCTGACAGTTTGGCTAGAATTAAAGTGCAGTTAACCAGAAATAAGTTGTTTGGAAAGGCAGATTTTAAAAAGTATATGGATGAATATTATGCATATACATATAAAGGAAGAATTTTTGCAGGAATAGAATACACTTACAGGGAACAAAGATTTTTGGCTCGTTCAGGCACCATGACAATGGAAAGTGATTCATTTCGAATTGCTTTATATGATGCAAATTCAAATGGTTTTTATAATGATGCTGATACCGATAAAGTTGTTTTTATTAATTATAATGATACCATTTTTGATGCAACCAATTCACTTTCTTATCAAGTTATTAGCAGCAAATCAAATGAGAATTATTTTGAAAAAAATGGAAATGTATTTCAAATTTTATTTGCCGATAAATTAGGCAAAAAGTTAATAATCAAACCAACCCAAACTTCTAATGGTTTAGGTAGAATTAAAAAAGGCAAGAAGGTGCCAAATGTTAGATTAAATTTCGCAAATGGAGAAAAAAAGAAACTCAGAAAATTCAAAAGAAAAGAACTTTACATCTATTTTGCAGGTCCCAATACCAAAAACTTTGATTCCGATACGCTTATATTAAGACAAATTGCAGCCCTCGATTCAAATCATCTGAAAGTAATTTGTGTTCTTTACCTGAAGAAGAGTTACGATTTAAGTATTTATCAGGATCAGGCAAAACCAAATTATTATTTGGTAAGTGGTACAAGAGAATTGAGTAAACAATTAGGAATTAGAAGTTTGCCTCAAAGTTTATATCTAGGTAAACGAAGAAGAGTAAAAGAATACGGACTTAAACCAAACGAGTTTATGAGGTTTTATTTACAGAAATAGTAGTAAGATTTACTTTGTTTGCTTTCCACTTAACCAATTTCATTCCTTGTATTTCATCAAAATCTTTGCTTGAAATGAGGATTAGTTTTTTATTGATGGCAGTTGAAATAAGTATTCGGCTAAATATTTCACGATTGACACCTGGTAAATTACTTAAGGTATCAAATTCATTAATGCCTGGTTGCAGGATCAAAAAGTGATTTTGAAAGAGTATTGTCTCCAGCACTCTAAACGGAAAATGAAGTTCTATTTCTTTGTTTTGAACTCTGATAGCCAGTTCCCAAATACTTGTCAAACTAACATAGTTATAACCACTTTCATTTTCAATTAATTCTCTGATTTCAATAGGAAGTTTTTCATTGCCTTCCAAGTACCAAATCAGGGTGTCTAAATCTAAAAGTTTATTGGTCAATTCCTTTATCATTTGCACCTAAATAAATAGTAATGGGTTCAGAGACCATGTTATTACTGCTGATTAAATCTTTGCAGAATCCAAACTTAGGATGAATAATTCCTTCCCTTGCTTTATAAATAGGGGTTATTATCTCAACCAGTTCATTTATGTCTGAATGAAAACTATTCGGTTTTAAAAATTCAGATTCAATGATGTATAGGTATTGTGGTTTCATGTTTCCAATTAAAAAAGATAAAACATGATTTCAAATTCATTTTTTTTAAGCAATTACATTTGATAATTATATTTGTTTAATGGCATTTAAGTTTATGTAATTGGCAAATTATTTATGTCAGTAATTCTATGTTTCCTAGGAAATTAAATTCTATTTTATCAGGATTATCTTAGATTATGGGGTTTAAGGAATTCCTTAGTTTTTTATTCTGACAAAAAAATTAAAAACCTTACTACTAGGTTTTTAATTTTAATTAGTATAAAATATTTCAGAATCTAATTACCTTATTTTGCCAAAATTCATGCCTAAACTTACTCCCAACCAATGCAAATATTCTTCTTTTCTAAAAACTGGAACATAACTTATTCTAAAGCAAATTCGGTTACTTTCAATCACGCGTAAGCCTAAAACTAAAGTGGGTACTATTTCTTGTTCTCTAAAATCTTTAGTTAACATGGTAAAGCCTGCTCCTAATTCTAGTTTATCTTTCTGTTCACCAATTAACAAACTGCTGGTAAATGGAACCATGAAGGTGTTTTTTTCTAGATATAAAGTATTTAAAAAGGTATAATCAATTGGGTTAAAAGCAGCGCCAACTCTAGCAGTTAGTGTTAGGTTTTCTTGACGGTTTTTGAAAAGATATTTTTCATAATTTAATGAATAAAATAAACCTGAGCCTCCAAGTTCAACAAACCAATTGTTTGTTCCCGTTGCCGACCTTTCATCCTGAGCAAATGCTAAATTTGAATTTAGAAGTATAAAAAGCAGGAATAGTTTGTTTAGTGTTTTCATTCTATTTAACATTGATATCAATTTTTTGAAGTGAACTTATTAAAGTGTTTTTTCTTTTATTTAAATGCCTTAAGTGTTGATATTGCTATTGTTGCAGCAATAGGATTTATTTCTATTAACAAAACCTTTGATATTTCCAGCCGCCCTGAACTCTTGATTTTGTTGGTTTTTGGTACTTTAATGGTTTATTGGTTTGATCATTTTAGAGATATTCAAATCTATGGTAAAAATATAAGTAGAAGACATTATTTGCTATTCAAACTTCGAATCCCCTTATTTTTTTTCATTGGCTTGTTTATTTTGATTGGACTCCTTTTAGTAGTCAATTATTTTAATCAAAGGGATTACGTACTCTCTTTTTTTCTTTTTGTTTTTATGCTGATTTACCTCCTTTTTCATCAGTTTTTAAACAAATGGATAATTTTGAGAAAGGAAATTCTGATAAGCTTATTGTATACCTTTTCGATTTGTTTTCAAGTAATGATGGATTTTCCTACAAACACAATTTTTTTGGCAGGATTAATATTCTTTACCGTTTTATATGGAGTAATTACGGTTTCAATTATTGAATCAAAATTTGATTTGCTTCATCAAATTCCCAATATCTATAGTGGTTTAAAGATGAAAAATGCATTATTGGTTTTTATGTATGTTTTCCCTGCAATTACTATTCTGCTTGCTGTTTTTACTGATTTGTTTTTGATTTATTTTGTCAGCCTAATCCTTATTCAACTGCTTCATTTATTGATGTTTAAGTTAATTAATCAATTCAGGTTTATTCAATCGAATTACAGAATCATTTCTGAATGGAGTTTTGGATTACAAATCCTGGTTTTACTTTTTTAATATTTGAATGTATAATTAAGTATCATGTAGACAAAATCTTAATTATACCATCTGTAACCTCTAAGGCCGGGATTTACCTCAACAAAAAAGGCTTGTAAAGATGAACTCTACAAGCCTTTTTGAAATTTCTAATTTTGATTAGTGGTTTCCTAAATAATCAGCAACGCCTTCAGCAGTTGCTTTCATACCATCTTTTCCTTGTTCCCAGTTTGCAGGACAAACATCTCCTTTGTCTTCAAAGAATTGTAAAGCATCAATCATTCTTAATGCTTCATCAATATTTCTTCCCAATGGCATATCATTTACCACTTGGTGACGAACAATACCATTTTTGTCGATTAAGAATAAACCTCTATAAGCAACAGCAGCTTCACCGCCATTACCAACCCAAATCAATTCATTTGATTCGTTATAATCATAATGACCGGCAATTACTCCATAATTTGTAGAAATTGTTTTATTGATATCGGCAACCAATGGGTATTCAACACCTTGAATTCCACCATCATTTTTAGGCGTGTTTAACCATGCCCAATGACTGAATTTGCTGTCAACTGAACATCCAACAACTTGTACACCTCTTTTTTCAAAATCAGCAATTCTATCTTGAAAAGCTATAATTTCTGTTGGACAAACAAAAGTAAAATCCAAAGGGTAAAAGAAAAATAAAACATGTTTTTTACCGATGTATTGAGTCAAAGAGAAATTGTCTTCAAAATCACCACCGTTAACAACAGCATCTGTACTGAACACAGGTGCCTTTTTTCCAACTAACATTGTCATATAATTTTGTATTTATTAATTTTAATAATGTTTGCAAATATATATTTATCCTAGATTTACTATTCAACTAAATATTAACTTTGGTTTTGGGAAAAAGTCATATTTAGATTGGATTTTCATAATTAGCTTTGATGAGTTGGAAAACTTTAGATTAAAATATCGTTTTATATTTATACTATTACTAATTTTAATACCAATTACAATTGGTGTTATTGGGTATATGCTTATAGAAAATGCAAGTTTTCTGGATGCATTATTTATGACAATAACTACAATTTCAACGGTTGGTTATGGTGAAATTTTCCCCTTATCGAGTATTGGTAGGATATTTACTATTTTTTTAATTATCACCAATTTAGGAGTGTTTGCTTATGCAATTACTTTAATCGGTCGTTTTTTATTTGAAGGACAATTTTTTGAAAATCTAAAATTACGCAGAATGAAAAGAAAAATTACAACATTATCTAACCATGTAATTGTTTGTGGATTTGGCAGAAACGGACAAGCAGCCTGCGAAACATTGAAGAAAAATAATATTCCTTACGTGGTGGTTGAAAGCAAAAAGGAATTAATAGAACACTATTTGGATGAAACAGAAAATCCTTATTATTTAATTGATGATGCTACTCACGATCAAACTCTAATAGATGCAGGAATAGAAAATGCACGTGGATTAATTACCACATTACCGGCCGATGCCGATAATGTTTATGTTGTTTTAACGGCCAGAGAATTGAATACAAATCTAACAATTATAAGCAGAGCCACATCAAATTCATCCTGTAATAAATTAAAAAGGGCTGGAGCTAATAATGTAATAATGCCGGATAGAATTGGTGGTGCACATATGGCATCATTAATAGTACTTCCTGATGTAAAAGAATTCATTGATATCATTTCTGGACAGGTTGGAGCAGATGTTTTGCTGGAAGAATTTTCAGTAATGAAGCTCAAATCTGTTTTAAAAGGAAATACAATAAAAGAATTAGGCATTCGTCAATTAACAAACGCCAATGTTATTGGATTGAAAAAGTCGGATGGCAACTACGAGGTAAATCCGGATATGAACAAAAATCTGCTCAATTCCGATAAATTAATTGTGTTGGGCACCAACGAACAAATGGCCAAATTGCATGGTTTGTTCTGCTGACACCGCGATAAATCGCAACACCGCGATGAATCGCGGTGCTACGATCAAAACGGGTAAAACCCTGAAATCGGAACCCTGCGTCCGGGGCCGAATGATTTCTGCGAAATCCTGAGAACCGGAGGCGCTTGCCACCTTTTCCATTCATTCATATTAACCATTCTTAAAATTCTTTTGACCAATTCAGGTTCAAATCCGGCTGATATAATTTCTTCTTTCCCTTTGGTTTCTTCAATAAATGAAAATAAAATTTCATCTAAAATTTTATAATCAGGTAAGCTATCACTGTCTTTTTGATCAGGTCTTAACTCTGCTGATGGTGCTTTAGTTAAAATGTTACTTGGAATGATTTCTTCATTTCTATTAATGAAATCGCATAATTCAAAAACCTCTGTTTTGTATAAATCTCCAATTACAGATAATCCGCCACACATATCACCATACAAGGTTCCATAACCTACAGCCAATTCACTTTTGTTTGAAGTATTTAATAGAATGTATCCGAATTTATTACTTAATGCCATTAGTAAAATGGCTCTAGATCTTGATTGAATATTTTCTTCTGCAATACCAATCTTAGTTCCTGAAAAATAGGGTTCTAGTGTGTTTTCAATTGAGTTAAAAGTTTCTTCAATTGAAATGATATGGTGTTTGATTCCAAGATTTTTAACCAAATCCAAAGAATCATTTATGGAGTGTTCGCTGCTATAACGAGAAGGTAATAAAACAGCTAATACATTTTCTTTTCCTAAAGCCTGACTTGCCAAATAAGTTACTAACGCAGAATCAATTCCACCTGATAAACCAAGAATAGCTTTAGTAAATCCAAGTTTATTGAAATATTGTTTGATTCCTAAAACCAATGCTTTTTCGATAAAATCGTATTTTTCTTTTTTTTGGTGATTTTCGATTCCTGTTTCAGAGCTTAATTTACCATCACTTAACTCGAAATTTCTTTGGTCTTCTTCAAAATAATTTAGTTCATCAAAAATATTTCCATCGCTATTAATTACGCATGAACCTCCATCAAAAATTAAATGAGTTTGGGCACCAACATGGTTTACATAAAATAATGGTAATTGGTATTTAGAAGCATTTGCTTTTAAAATCTCATGGCGTTTTTCTATTTGAGTTTGTGAGAAAGGAGAAGCTGCAATATTGATTATAAAATCAGGATTATACTGAATCAAATCTTCCATAGGAGCCTTCTGGTACATAGGGTTTTCATCAATATTCCAGAGGTCTTCACAAACAGTTAAAGCGATTTTTTGATTTTTAAATTCAATAATTTTAAAATCTTTATTGGGCTCAAAATGACGGTATTCATCAAAAATATCATAAGTAGGTAATAAACTTTTATGAACTACTTGTTGAATTTTTCCATCGAATAAAAAGAAAGCAGAATTGAATAAATCTTTTCCTTCTTTATTTGGATTAAATGAAGGTCCACCAACTATAGCGGCAATAGTTTTACAATGACTTGCAATTGATTCAACGCATGAAAGAGATTCTTTGATAAAATCATTGAATTCAAGTAAATCTCTTGGAGGATAACCACAAATTGAAAGTTCAGCAAAAACAACCAAATCACATTTTTCCGATTCAGCTTTTTTTATTGCCTCGATAATTTTTTGAGTATTACTCTTAAAATTACCGGTATGGTAGTTGATTTGAGCTAAAGAAATCTTCACAAATTAAAAAATGAAGGCTAAGTTGATAGAGATATTGTTGTTATTGATTTTCCACTTGTCTTCAGAAGGAAATGATCTGATAGCAAAATTATATCGAAGGCTGGCTTGAACTTCGGATTCATCCATCACCTCTTTTTTGATTCCTAATCCTAAAATTCCATTAAATCTTAACTTGTTGATACCTAAATCAAAATTATTTGAGGAGCCAACTTCAGTTAATGTAAATTTATCTTGTTCCTCTGGATTATCGGTATCAACATTTACCAAGTCGTGTTTATCAGAAGTAAAATCAAACTTTGAACGAATTAAATATCCGGCCATCAAACCAAATTCACCCATATAAGCCAATCCGTTATTAGGTTTTGTTGATGTTTGTAAAATTAAAGGCAAATCAACATACCTTAAATGGTAATCGAATACAGCATTTTCAACCAAAGTCGTAGGTTTGGAATTAGGAGTAAGATTTGCTTGAACAACAGTAAAACTTGGGTTGATGTAACTCATGTTTAAACCCGAACTTAGGCTAACTCTGGAGCCAATATGTTTGTTTACAATTACTCCAAAACTAAAGTCAAAATTTCCTCCTTTACCTGATATGCTTTTGCTATCAGATTTTGACCAATTGATGAGTGGTTCAATTTTGAAACCTGCGCTTAATTCATTTTCTTGAGCAAATGAGCTCAAATAGCTGCTAAATGTTGTCAAAAGAAGGAGCGTCTTAATACAATTCAATTTCATAAATTTGTAAGATGGATTTATTCAAAGGTAAAAATAAACAGCTATCTCTTTTCTCTTTTTTTATAATGGGATTGTTTGTAGTGTTATGTTCTTGTAACTTATTTCCAAAAAAGGAGACAAATCGTGTTCAAATACAAAGGTTTGAGCAAGAATTATTTGATTCAACAAATGGATTAAGCAAGGAGCATTTTAACAAGTTAGCATTAAAATATGGCTTGTTTTATAGAAGCTTTTGTACTGATTTAATCAATATTCCACATGATGAAATTTCAGATAATTTTCAAAGAGGTTTAACAGCATTTATAACTTATCCGACAATTAGTCAATTAAAGCACGAGGTAGACAGTGTTTTCCCTGATTTAAGTGCTGAAGAAGAGGAGTTAACAAAAGCAATGGATATTTATTATGATGAATTTCCAAAGGCTAATAAAGTAAAATTTGTAAGTTTTTTAACAGAGTTTGGTTATGCTCATGTTACTTATGATACCATTATTGGTATAGGTTTAGATATGTATTTGGGCGATAAATATGCACTTTATCCGGCATTGGAATTTCCTGAATTTATGTACCTCAAATTAAGAAGAGAATACATGCTTGCCAATACTATTAAGGCTTTGGCCATTGGAAAATTTGAATCGCAGTTAACAGATAAAAGATTTCTGGCAATGATGATTTTTGAAGGCAAGTTGAAATACTTTACAAAAAAATTATTGCCACATGTTCATGATAGTCTAATATTTGGATATTCTCAAAAGCAACTGGATTGGTGTAAAGAAAATGAGTCGATGATATGGGCACATTTTGTTGAGGAAAAGTTATTGTTTTCTCAAGATATTCCGCAGTACATGAGGTATTTCAATGATGGTCCATTTACTTCTGCACCGGGCGTTCCGCCGGAATCATCTCCTGCAATTGGAGTGTATGCCGGATATAAAATTATTGAGGCTTACATGGAGAATGAATCAAACATTAGTTTGGAAGCCTTAATGGCAAATAAAAATTGGGACGAAATATTGAAACTATCAAAGTACCGGCCATGAGTTAAGCAATTAAAAATCAGTTCCATTATCGCCTTTGTAATTTTTTTGTTGTTTTTTAATAAGTGCTTGATTACCTTAGTTTATGTAAATGTTAAGTGCTTATGAGTAGAAAATTACTTTCGCTACTGCTGGCGTGGATGGTGTCCATTGCTGCGGTGTCGGCTCAAAACAGGCAAATTACAGGTCAGGTAACTGACGGTAAAGAACCTGTTATTGGAGCCTCTGTTTCTGTAAAAGGAACTTCAATTGGAACGGCAACTGATGCAAATGGGCGTTATGCGCTCACCATTCCTGCATCAGCCCAAACTTTATTAGTTAAAGCCGTTGGGATGAAATCCCAAGAATTAAGTATTGCTGGATTATCTGAGATCAATGTAAAAATGGGTCCGGATGTCGTAAAACTTGATGAAACTGTTATCACTGCTTTTGGAATTGAGCGCGAGCGCAAAACCTTAGGTTACTCACAACAAAAAGTGAGTGGTGATGAATTACGTAAATCAGGTGAGCAAAACATGATTCAAGGTTTATCCGGAAAAGCTGCGGGTGTTTTTGTTCAAGGATCGGGTGGAACTCCTGGTGCTTCTTCAAAAGTATTACTTCGTGGTAATGCTACTTTCACCGGAGAAAATCAGCCATTAATCGTAGTTGATGGAGTGCCAATTGATAATAGCACCACACAATCAACTGCTGGCGACAATCCGTTCAATTCAAATTTATCAGGTGTAAACAATTCCAATCGTGGTGTTGACATTAATCCTGATGATATTGAAAGTATGAACATTTTAAAAGGTCCTGCTGCAGCTGCGCTTTATGGTGTTCGTGCAGGTGCCGGTGCAATTATTATCACAACTAAAAAAGGTAAAAAAGGAACAAAATCTTTTTCAGTTGATTTTAGTACTTCTGCCGAAATTTCGCAGGTAAACAAATTACCAAAACTACAAATGAAGTACTCTCAAGGTACTGGTGGTGGTACTTTAAAAGCTGATAAATCAGGCTCTAATGCTGCCGGTATTTATCGTCCCGGAATTACTCCTCAAAGCTGGGGTAATTTAACCAAAGATTCTTTAGGAATTACTCCTACTGATAACATGGGAGAATTCTTCCAAACCGGTTATGCTTATAATAACAATATCTCAATCACCAATACTACAGAAAACTCTTCAATCAGAGTTTCTTTAGGTAGATTAGATCAAACCGGTATCGTGCCTAACACAAAATTCAACAGAACTACAGTTCGTTTGACAGCTGATACTCGTTTAAACAAAAAAATGAGTGTAGGTGGAACAGTTAATTATATCAATTCAGGTGGTATCCGTTCTCAAAATGGTTCAAACCTTTCTGGTGTGATGTTAGGTTTGCTACGTGCTCCAAATAGCTACAAGTTAATGGATCCTGCAAATGGAGGGTTTAAAAATCCTGATGGAACACAAAGAACTTACATGACCATTTACGATAATCCTTATTGGACAGTGAACGAAAATCCATTTGTTGATGATGTTAATCGTGTTTTAGGAAATGTAAACATGACTTATGATGCTACTGATTGGATGAGTGTTACTTACCGTATTGGTACAGATTTCTGGACTGATGAGCGTAAACAAATTTTTGCAGTAGGCTCATGGGCACCGGATAATGCTCCGGGTGGAGAAGTTGATCATAATATCTTACGTTCTCATGAAGTTTATTCAGATTTATTGGTAACATTCAAAAAAGATATCACTAAAGACCTTAAAGCGTCATTATTATTAGGTAATAACATGAATCACCGCTACGGCCAGGATTTATTTAGCCGTGGTCGTGATTTGGGTGTACCGGGAAATTACAATTTAAACAATGCTGCAAATCTTTATGCTAGTGAGGCAAATAGCACTATCAGAACTTTTGCACACTTCTTTGATTTAAATTTAGCTTACCAGAATTACTTGTTCTTAGGTGTAACTGGTCGTCGTGAGGTTGCTTCTACATTTGGAACAGCTAAAAACGATTTCTTTTATCCTTCAGCAAACCTTTCATTGGTTTTCACTGAATTAGTAAAAATCCCAACATTATCTTTTGGTAAAATTAGAGTTGCTTATGCTCAAGCTGGTATTAGCCCTTCTGCTTATGGAACTCAAACTTATTTCGTAAGAAGTACTTATACTGATGGATTCACAGGTGGATTATCGTTCCCTTATACAGGTATCAATGGTTACGGATACAGTAATACTTTAGGAAATCCTAATTTAAGACCTGAACGTAATACAGGTCGTGAAATTGGTTTAGACTTACGTTTCTTCGAAGGTCGTTTAGGATTTGACTTTACTTATTATGTACAACGCTCAACCGATTTATTGGTTTATCGTCCGGTAGCTCCTTCTTCAGGTTTCAGCCAAAGCTATGAGAACTTAGGTGAGATGGAAAACAGAGGTATTGAGTTAATGGTAAATGCTACGCCAATTCAAAAGAAAGATTTCCAATGGGATATCACTTTAAACTTCACAAGAGCTAGAAATGAAGTGTTAAAATTAGCTGATGGTGTTAAAGAATTAAGTCTTGAAGCTGGTTTTGCAAGCATGGGTTCTTATGCAATCGTTGGTGAGCCTTATGGCGTATTTTATGGCACAAAATGGGCTAGAAATTCATCAGGTCAATTAATCATTGGTACAAATGGTTTACCTACAGTTGATCCGGTTCGTGGAAACTTAGGAAATCCTTATCCAGATTGGTTTGGTGGATTACGTAATACATTCACTTACAAAAATGTTAGTTTAACTTGTTTATTAGATGTTCGTCAAGGTGGAAGCATCTGGAACGGAACTTGGGCTCGTTTACAACAAATTGGTAATACTGAAGAATCAGCTGAAGGTCGTGAAAAAGCTTATATCATCGAAGGTGTAAAAGCTGACGGTACAACAAACGATATCGCAATTTCTGCATTTAACTATTTCAGAACTTTCAAAGGTGATGGTGGAAACTATGCTTCAGAAAATGCAATGCAAGATGGTAGCTGGATTCGTTTACGTGATTTAGGTATCAGCTACAAATTCACAACTTTACCTGCTACAGTTAGTAAATATGTAAAAGGATTAGAATTAGGAATAGTTGGTCGTAACCTTTGGTTAAAAACAGACTATACCGGAGTTGATCCAGAAACAAGTTTAACCGGTGCCGGTTCAAACATTGGTGGATGGGATTATTTCAATAACCCAAGCACTAAATCTTACACATTCTCATTAAAAGCCAACTTCTAAAAACGATAAAGAAAGGAAATTAAATTATGAAAAAGATCGTATATACCGTTTTAGCTTTGGCATTATTGGTTGGTTCTGGTTGTAAAAAGTTTGTGGAAGGCTATGATGTTAGTCCAAACAGCCCAGGTTCTGTAACTAATGCCTTGTTGTTATCGAATACACAAGTAGCTTATTTTGCTACTGCAAATGGTCAGTTATCTCGTCAAACAAGTATGATGATTCAACAAACCACTGGGGTTGGATTCCAATCTCGTGATTTGAATGATTATGCAATTTTAGAAGGAGATAATGTAAATGAGTGGACAGTTATCTATACTAATGGAATTGTAAACTTACGTAAATTACATAGCCAAGCTGGTGGAGCAAATCCTTATTACCAAGGAATTGCAAAAGTTATGCAAGCAATGTTTATGGGAATTGCTACCGATTTATGGGGTGATGTTCCAAACAGAGAAGCTGGTTTTGGTAATGATGGAAAATTCACTCCTGTTTATGATAAACAAGAAGTAGTAATTCAGGATATTCAATCATATCTTGATGAGGCTATTGCAAATCTTTCAAAAACTGAAGACAAGAATATTATGTTACCGGGTGCGGATGATTTAATATTCGGTGGTGATGCAAAAATGTGGTTGGCAACAGCTCACGCATTAAAAGCTCGTTACCACAATCGTTTAAGTAAAAAAGATGCTGCAGGTTCTGCAAATGCTGCTTTAACTTCAGTTGCTGCTGCTAAAGCTGCAGGATTTACTGCTTCTTCTGCAAATTGTAATGCTACTTTCGGACAAAATAGTAATGAGTACAACCAATGGTATGCATTTACTGTTGTTGAACGTGCAGGTTATATTGTAACAGGTGCTTCTTTGACTAACATCATGAATGCTTGGAATGATCCACGTTTAGCTTACTACTGTTTACCTGATTCTGGTGGAGAATTCAGAGGAACACCGGCAAATGTTGCTAATGATCAAGCATCTGAAGTGGGGCCATATTTGGCTACTGCAAATGCTGCATTTCCTTTGGTTTCTTATACAGAATTATTGTTTGTTGAAGCTGAAGCTAATTTCCGTAAAGGAGACAAAGCAGCTGCTGCAACTGCGTTTAATGATGCAGTAAAAGCTTCAGTAAAGGATGTAAAAGGTGGACCTGATGCAACTTTTGAAGCGGCACAAGCTGCTGAAACAGCAGTTTCAATCACTTTGGAAAAAATCATGACACATAAATATGTTGCCATGTTTGGACAAATTGAAGCTTATGCTGATTGGAGAAGAACAAATATTCCAACTCTAACTCCAAATCCTGAAGGTGGTTCAATCACTGCGATTCCTCGCAGATTGCCTACTGTTCAAGATGAGCGTTTGTACAATCCAAATGCACCTGCTGAAAATGATATTACCAAACCAGTTTGGTGGGATTTATAGGTCCATGGGATTTTAAATCGTATTTTGATACCATGGGCTGAAACCCATGGCTTTTAAAATTAATTATCGGTTTAATTTAAAAAGGCGGAGAGAAATCTTCGCCTTTTTTATTACTAGCCCCGGGTTTAAGCCCAGGGCAATTGATAAAAAAAGCCGCCTCCAATACCTTGAGACGGCTTTCTAACAGTATTTATTTATAGCAAAGGGTTCCAACCCCTTGTTTAATTTTGATAAGCTTCAATTGGTAAGCAAGAACATACCAGGTTTCTGTCGCCATGGGTATTGTTTACTCTACCTACACTTGGCCAGAATTTAGCTGCCCTAACATATGGTAATGGATAAGCAGCTTCTTGTCTGCTGTAAGCATGTTCCCAAACATCAGCTGTAACCATTGATGCTGTATGAGGTGCATTTTTTAATACATTATCACGTTTATCTGCAGTACCATTTTCAATTGCATTTACTTCATTTTTAATAGCAATCATGGCATCACAGAATCTATCCAATTCAGATTTTGGTTCACTCTCAGTTGGTTCAATCATGATGGTTCCTGCAACAGGGAAACTCATTGTTGGTGCATGGAAACCATAATCCATCAAACGTTTAGCGATATCTTCAGCTTCAACTCCAGTTGCTCCTTTGAAAACTCTTGTATCCAAAATCATTTCATGAGCGCATCTTCCTTTGCTACCTGTATACAAAATTTGATAATCGTTTTCTAATCGAGCTTTGATATAATTGGCATTCAGGATTGCATATTTAGTAGCATTTTCCAATCCTTCAGTTCCCATCATTCTAATATATGCATAAGAAATCAATAGGATAGAAGCACTTCCCCAAGGAGCTGCAGAAACTGCACTCATTGCTTGGTTTCCACCCCCCATTTCAACTACTGAATGTCCAGGTAAAAATGGAACTAAATGCGCTGCTACTCCAATTGGTCCCATACCAGGACCACCACCACCGTGAGGAATACAGAATGTTTTATGTAAGTTCAAGTGGCAAACATCGGCACCAATATTTGCAGGACTAGTTAATCCAACTTGAGCATTCATGTTCGCACCATCCATATAAACCTGACCTCCATTTTGGTGAATCAAATCGCAAACTTCATGAATTTGTTCTTCGAAAATTCCGTAAGTAGAAGGATAAGTAACCATCAAACAAGCTAAATTATCTTTGTGTTCTTCAGCTTTTGCTCTTAAATCTTCAATATCAACATATCCATTTTCTAAAGTTTTGGTTACAATTACTTTCATCCCTGCCATAGCAGCACTCGCTGGATTTGTTCCATGTGCAGATGAAGGAATTAAAGCAATATTTCTATGAGATTCACCTCTGCTTTTGAAATATTCACGAATCACCATTAAACCTGCATACTCGCCTTGCGCACCTGCATTTGGTTGTAAGCTGATTCCAGCAAAACCAGTAACTTCTTTTAATTGATGAGTTAGTTCCTCGAAAATCTGAGTATAACCTGTAGCTTGGTTTGTTGGAACAAATGGATGTAATTGTCCGAAACCAGGCATTGTTACCGGAATCATTTCTGCAGTTGCATTTAGTTTCATGGTACAAGAACCCAAAGCAATCATTGAATGACAAAGAGATAAATCTTTTGATTCCAATGATTTAATATAACGTAACATTTCATGTTCGCTGTGGTATGAATTAAACACAGGATGAGTCATGAAATCTGATTTTCTTACAAATGAACTTGGTGCTTGAATTTCAACAGAAGCCGCTTGAACTAATTTGATTGATTTACCTGTTAAGATAGAAGCCAATTGAGAAATTTGTTCAATAGTATGAGTTTCATCAATTGAAATACGAATTTGTTTGTCGTTAACAAAAGCAATATTGATTTCTGCATTCGCGCAGGCATCAACCAATTTTTTAGCATCAGCTACTTCAAAACTTATGGTATCAAAGTAATTTTTGTTAACCAATTTAAATCCATTTTCAACCAAAGAATTAGCTAATGTATTTGCCAATCCATGAACTCTACCTGCAATACCTTTTAATCCTTTAGGTCCGTGGTAAACACCGTACATACTTGCCATGATAGAAAGTAATACCTGTGCTGTACAAATATTTGAAGTTGCTTTTTCTCTTTTGATATGTTGCTCACGTGTTTGTAATGCCATACGTAAAGCAGTATTTCCTTGGCTATCAATAGAAACACCAATTAAACGACCTGGCATTTGACGCTTATAAGCATCTTTAGTAGCAAAAAATCCAGCATGTGGTCCACCATATCCCATTGGAACTCCAAATCTTTGTGCTGAACCAACAACCACATCAGCACCCCATTCTCCCGGAGGAGTTAATAAACTTAAGCTCAATAAATCGGCA
>JBIPMI010000149.1:0-7557 GCA_044369215.1 Bacteroidia bacterium
TCTGGTCTGGGGGTGCTTATGGTGTAGGTTCACGTATGAAATTATCATACACACGCGCTATGATTACTGCTGCTTTAAATGGCGAGTTGAACAATGTAACATTCGAAACACATCCTGTATTTGGTTATGCAATGCCAACAGCTTGTCCGAATGTACCTGTTGAGTTATTAAACCCAAGAAATACATGGTCTGATAAATCTGCTTACGATGCTCAAGCCAACAAATTGGCAAACATGTTCGTTAAAAACTTCGAACAATTTGCTAATGGTGTTAGTGAAGAAATCTTAAGTGCAGCTCCAAAGGCCACTCAAAACGCCTAATATTTTTAAACCATAATTAAAAAAGAGCTCCCAAGTGGAGCTCTTTTTTTTATCTTTTCACCAAGTTTATTATTATGAGTCAATTTTTGTTTTTTCATCCTGATTTAAGTTCAAAAAATATCATATTACCCGAGGAGGAATCAAAACATCTAATAAGGGTTTTAAGAAAACAAAAGGGAGATATCATTCAATTAATGGATGGAAAAGGAAACCTTGCTTTTGCCAGAATTGAAGAAGATAACCCAAAAAAATGTTTGTTATTGATAACTGAAATCAGCCTAAAAGTAAAAAATAGAAACTACCATTTTGACTTGGTTATTGCACCAACCAAAAATATGGAGCGAATTGAATGGATGCTTGAAAAATGCTGTGAAATTGGCTTGGATGCCATTTACTTTATCAATTGTGAAAACTCTGAGAGAAGCAAATTGAATTTAGAACGACTTGAGAAAATTTGTATTTCTGCTATCAAACAAAGTAAACAGTTCTATTTACCCGAAATTTATCCTTTGGTAGATTTTAAATCTTTTATTGAAAAAGCAAAAAGTACAGATTCAACAAAATTAATCGCATGGTGTGAAACCGATATGACTGAAAATATTCAATCTAAATTAAGAAAAAAAGCGAATAATCACTTGATTTTTATGGTTGGTCCGGAGGGTGATTTTAGTGAAAATGAAATTAGCTTAGCAAAGGCAAATGGTTTTTCAGAAGTATCATTAGGCAGTAATATTTTACGAACAGAAACAGCAGGATTATATGCTTGCGTTACTGCATCCCAGCTGCTTTGAAGATAACTTAGTGAATCATTAATATTCTTACTGCACCTGCATAAACCTGGTCAACATAAACTTCAATTACATACAAACCAGGATATAATCCTGTGTTTTGCCAATTGGCCGGAATTTTAACCAATTCGCCTGTGAAATTACATTCAGATGCCGGAACAATCATACTTTGAATCAAAACCGGACTAGAATCTAAAGTACTTAAACGTAATTCAACCTGTGTAAGATTTAAATCTGCTGCACATTCAATAGTTGTATTGATTATAGCACCCGCTAATCTCGCAGGATTTGGGAAAACCCTCACATAATTTTCTGTTGAATAAGAGTAAACAACTGCTTGCTCATAAGCACCAAAATCAGGAAAAGCACCAGAAGGTCTTTGTTTAGAATCGATATCTAAATGAGCAAATGGATAATTATTAATTACAGATGGAGCAGCAGCATCAACAGCAGGAGACGTTGAGTTTAATGCATACTGATCATTGTTAAAAGAAACAAAATCTATAGTATTAGATTCATTGCCATAAAAATTGGGGCCATAAACAGAACGTGAGTTCAAAGAAATAAATGCCGGAGCCAAAGCTTGGCTATATCCCGGCACTGAATTGGAACTGTATATTCCAGAAAGCGGACTTGAATTAATTGCAGTTGCTGAATCAATTACTATCAAATTATTGCCAATAAAACTATTGTTAACATAAGCCAGTGAATTCAAATTAATTCCTTGAGGTGCAAATGAATTGTATGGAGCTCCAACCTTGTAGGTTTTTCCAATAACTATTGTATTATGCACAACAACAAAAGGCAAACGAGGAACAGAAGTGTCTTTGCATGCCTTATCATTGATATAAATGCCATATAAAAAAGTACTTCCTGTTAAAACTCCATTTACAAAAGTACCTTTTGCTTTTTTAGATAAACCCGGATTTTTTATAACATTGTTAAAAATTTGAGTTCCGGTACTAAAACTGGCAATACCAGTTCCCACGCTATTTTTAATGATATTGTTGTAAACTTTTGCAATAGTAGGTTGCCCAACAGTAATACCTCCCATTTGAGATGATTGATCGGCGTAAGAATCGTTAGTAATATAGTTTGAATAAATTTCACAATCCTGAGACATGGCAACCTGAATTCCATCCCAGCCTGTTGAATCAATCATATTTTCGTAAACACGAACTCCGATAATTTTATGTGGTTTGATAAAAATAGTAGTTGAACCACAAACAAGTCTTAAACCAACACCATCATAATAACCTGTATTACCTATATAAAAAGCTTCAGTACCCACATGGTGGATATAGTTATGATGGAATTTCATATCATACATGGTAAAGAAAGGGTAAGTAGACAAATTAGCGCAATTAGGATCTGTTTTTGCAGCAATACCAATGGCTCCCATGTGATCAATTTCCATACCTTCTGTCTCAACATTACTTGAAAAGGCATCTATACCTAAACCGGCACCATTAGGAATATAAGATACACGAATACCATAAGGATAAGTAGAACTTGAACGTCCGTTAATATGAATATACCTGCAATTTGATATAGCCAAGCCATAATATCCTCCAACAGGTTTTGTGATATTAACGATGCCGGTACCATTTTTTATGGTGATAGGATTTAAACTATCACCCACCATGTTTTCAATTTTTAAGGGACCACGAGTTCCATTAGCAAAAACCAAAACATCACCAGCTGTGCTATTGATTTCAAGCAAATTGTAGGTTACTTTTGGGACACCCGGAAACAATGTGGAATTATGTCGTACTAAATGAATACCGGAACTGATAGTGTAAGTAAAACTAAATCCTTTTAAAAAGAAGCAAAAAAGAAATAAAAATGATAGTATTGAACGTTTCATATCCCAATAATAGAAATTAAAGGTAGATATTTTTAAGAAAAAAAGCAATTCGCATAAAAAATGAAGCAAAAACATTTAATAATCCTGCCACTCCTATTGATTTCCTGCATATTAAGTGCGCAAACAGGAGCAATAAAAATTGCAAGATTAAAATACAATGGCGGCGGCGATTGGTATGCCAATAAAACCAGCTTACCCAATCTGATACAATTTTGTAAACAGGAGTTAAAAATTAATCTAAATCCGGATGAAGATATTGTAGAAGTTGGAAGTCCTGATATTTTCAATTATCCGTTTATACACTTAACAGGACATGGAAATATAATTTTTAACAATTCTGAGGCACAAAATCTAAGGAGTTATTTAATTGGAGGAGGATTTTTGCATGCAGATGATAATTATGGTTTGAACACTTTTTTCAGGAGAGAAATGAAAAAAGTGTTTCCGGAATTAGATTTTGTAGAAATCCCCTATTCACATAAAATTTACCACCAAAAATTTGATTTTAATTCTGGCTTGCCAAAAGTGCATGAACATGATGGAAAACCTGCACAGGGATTTGGTTTGTTTTATGAAGGAAGATTGGTGTGTTTTTACAGTTATGAATGTGATTTGGGCAATGGCTGGGAAGACAAGGAAATATACAACGACCCGGAAACAGTAAGATTAAAAGCCTTACAAATGGGCGCCAATTTGATTCAATATTGTTTTGTGGAGTAGCAAAAAAAAACCTGCATCATTACGAAGCAGGTTTTTTAAAAATTTAATATTTGATTTTATCCCAATGCTTTAATCTCTGAAACTAATTCATTCAGTGCTTTTTTAGCATCACCAAACAACATACTGGTTTTAGGTTTATAGAACAATTCGTTTTCAATTCCGGCATAACCGGCTTTCATACTTCTTTTGTTTACTATAACGTGGTGTGCATTTTCAACATCCAGAATTGGCATTCCGTAAATTGGAGAACTTGGATCTGTTTTAGCCGCAGGATTTACAACATCGTTTGCTCCTACTACCAATACCACATCGGTAGTACTGAACTCTGCATTGATTTCTTCCATTTCAACCAATTTATCATAAGCTACATTACTTTCAGCAAGTAATACATTCATATGACCAGGCATCCTTCCGGCTACAGGATGAATTGCATATTTCACCTCAACACCTTCACTTTCCAACAACAATTCTAAATCATGAACCACATGCTGTGCCTGAGCAACTGCCAATCCGTAACCGGGAACAATTACTACCTTTTTAGCATACTTCATTAAAATAGCAGCATCACTTGCAGTAACCTCCTTAATGGTTCCTGAAGCACCTGCACTTGCTCCTGAAGCAGAAGCAGCAGAGCCTCCACCAAAATTACCAATCAATACATTTAATAAAGAACGGTTCATAGCATTACACATCACAATGGTTAATAAGGTACCAGCTGAACCAACTAAAATTCCTCCTACCAACATTACTTTATTATCGTAAAGGAAACCTCCGCATGCAGCAGCTACTCCTGTGAATGAATTCAGTAAAGAAATTACAACCGGCATATCAGCACCACCAATTGGTAATACAAATAAGATTCCGTATAATAATGACAGTGCTAAAATTGCATAAAAAATGGTGATTGTTTCAGCGCTTTCACCCATAATATCCCAATAGGCTAAACCTAAAATTACAGCCAATAAACCAATATTGATGAACTGTTGTTTGCCAAATGATTTGTCTTTTACATTACCGCTTAATTTACCCCAGGCAATCATACTTCCGGAGAATGATACCGAACCAATTACCATTCCAATGATGATTGTAAATAAAAATCCTTTTGGTATCTGACTAAAGAAATTAACGCCATCAGCCATAGTATCGGCAGTATGGGTTGTGGTAAGATGTCTGAATTCGATAATTGAAATTAACATGGCACAAGCACCACCCATTCCGTTAAATAAACTTACCATTTCAGGCATGGCTGTCATTTGTACTTTTTTAGCTGCTAACCAGCCAACAACAGTACCAACAAGAAGTGCACCGAAAATAAAGCCAAGATTACCCAGGTGTTCACCATTGCTATCTGTATAAAGGAAAATAGTTCCAAAAATTGCAAGACCCATTCCAAAAGCAGCAATTAAATTTCCTTTTCTTGCAGTGGATGGATTTCCTAGATATTTCAGTCCCAGAATAAAGGTAACTGAACCAATTAAGTATATAATTTGTAGTATATATTGTTGCATGATACTTTGTTATTAATTGAGCTAAATGATTCTATTTTTTCTTCTTAAACATCTCAAGCATTCTGTCGGTAACAACAAAACCACCTACTACATTTAGTGTGCCCAGCACCACTGCAAAAAATCCTAAAATAAGAGAAACAATTTCATGAGCTTGTCCCATTACAATAATGGAACCAATAATTACTACACCATGAATAGCATTTGCACCACTCATTAATGGAGTATGAAGTACGCTGGGTACATGACCAATTAATTCTATTCCTACAAAAATCATTAAAATGATTAAGTAGATTAATTGAAGATTGTTATTGATAAATTCGAGCATGTTATGATATATTATTTAATTAAGCCTTCAAATTTTTACCTTCATGAGTAATAAGTGTTCCTTTGGTGATGTCTTCTTCAAGCTCAAACTTAAAGCCATCTTTTGTAGCCAGGTGATTTAATAAATTCTGGATATTTTTAGCATACAATTCACTTGCATTCTGAGGCAAAGTAGAAGGTAAATTTCCTATACCAACCAAACTTACACCATGTTTACTTACTACTTTATCCAATTCGCTCAACTCACAATTTCCACCCTGTTCAACGGCCATATCAACAATAACAGAACCGAGTTTCATATTTTTAACCTGCTCTTCAGTAATTAAAACAGGAGCTTTTCTACCCATAACCAATGCAGTTGTAACAACTAAATCAGCCTGATATAAACTTTTATTTACAGCTTCTTTTTGCTTTTCGAGGTAATCAGCAGAAACTTCTTTTGCATAACCACCTTCAACTTTGGCAGCTTCCGCACCTTTTACTTCAATGAATTTTCCTCCCAATGATTCTACCTGTTCTTTGGTTTCAGGACGAACATCGGTACACTCAACAATAGCACCTAAACGTTTAGCTGTAGCTATTGCCTGTAAACCGGCAACACCGGCTCCGTAAATCAGAACTCTTGCAGGAGTAACCGTGCCTGCAGCTGTCATTAAAAGAGGGAAAATTTTACCCAAATGTGAAGCACCTAAAATAACGGCTTTGTAACCAGCAAGATTGGCTTGCGAACTCAATGCATCCATATTCTGAGCACGTGAAATTCTAGGAATTGCATCCATGCTGAAAGAACTAATTTTTCTGGCACGTAATTCCTCAACCAATTGCGGATTATTAGCTGCATACATATAAGAAATACTTGCAGCAGCTTCTGGTAACTGTTGAATTTCTTCGGAAGTAGGTGCATTAACTTTAACTAAAATTTGAGCTTGACTTAGAACTTGATTAGCCACGCCAAGCTGACAACCAACTGCGGCGTATGCATCATCACTAAAATTAGATGCATATCCTGCTCCATTTTCAACTAAAATTTCATGTCCCGCTTTAATAAGCTGAGCACAAACCTGAGGTGTTAAGGCCACGCGATTCTCGCCATGGCGACTTTCTTTTATTACTGAGAGTTTCAAATTTTTGGTTAATTAAAACAATTCGAATCAAAAAATCTTTCCAAGTTTAGTAAAAACCAATTAAATAGCAGCTATGTTACATCATGTATTTTGAATGAAACATATCTAATGAAGGCTGAAAGAGAGCAAATTCCCTCTAAAAGCCTTAAAAAACTATTATTTAAGGGTAAAAATCAGAAAATCGTACTATTATAGATAAAAGGGCTGACAAAAATCATGTTAAAAATAGCTTACTCCAAAATTTATGCGCATCCACTTCCGGAAGGTCACCGATTTCCAATGTTAAAATATGAGTTAATTCCTGAACAGTTATTGAGGTCAGGAATTGTTGAGGAGCAAAACTTTTTTGAACCACAAGTGGCTGATGATGAAATTATTTTACTAACTCATGATAAGGAATATCTGCAATCTTTAAAATCTTTAAGTTTAGATGAAAAACACATCAGACGAATTGGCTTTCCATTAAGCCAACAATTGGTGCAGCGCGAATTGGTGATTTGTGCAGGTAGCATTAAATGTTGCGATTATGCACTGGATTATGGAGCAGCCATGAATGTTGCAGGAGGAACTCATCATTCATTTAGAAATAGAGGTGAAGGGTTTTGTTTATTAAACGATTTGGCTGTAGCTGCAAATTATTTATTAATCAGTAAAAAAGCTGCTAAAATTCTTATTGTAGATTTAGATGTTCATCAAGGAAATGGAACAGCATCAATATTCGAAAAAGAAGCCAATGTTTTTACATTTAGTATGCATGGCAAAAACAATTTTCCGTTCCATAAAGAGCAATCAGATTTAGATATAGAACTAACTGATGGATGTTCAGATTCAGCCTATTTAAGTTTACTAAAAAATAATTTAAAGGTAATATCAACAAAATTTAAGCCCGATTTTGTATTTTACCTA
>JBIPMI010000150.1:0-7439 GCA_044369215.1 Bacteroidia bacterium
GGTTTTACATTTTCCATAAATTATGGTAAATTCTTTATTTACTTCAAAAACTCTAATAATTGTTTCAACTGCCCAGGGCTCAAGTAAGTCATCTGCATTTAAATAGGCAATAATTTCACCTTTAGCTTTTTTGTACCCAATATTAATTGCATTTGCCTGACCATTATCTTTTTTCGATTGCCAAAAACTTAGTTTGTCTGAATATTTTTCAATAATTTCCTTAGAGCCATCGGTAGATCCGCCATCTATAATTATATACTCAATATTTTCATAAGTTTGATTTAGAACCGAATTTATGCACGATTCCAACCATTTGGCTTGCTGAAATGAAGGAGTAATTATTGATACTAGTGGTTTGCTCATAATTTTTACAAATTTACTTTAGTAATCCTGAATCAACCAAATTTTCTAATTTTTTGTATTTAGGATTGTCACTTGGATGCCAATGATGCAATAAATCTTTATTTCTATTGCGAATGATTGTGTAATGGTTTTTATAAAATCTAAGCCATAACTCCTCATCCTCACCTCCCCACTGTATAAAGGTCTCATCAATCATGCCAATCTTAAAGAAATCTACTTTTTGGCAGGCTAATATTCCTTTTCCTCCCCATTGCATCCACTCTCCATTAGATTTCGAGTAAAATTCAGGTTTATTTTTGTACAAATAGAAAACTATTGGAAACCAAATGGAATTAAATTTTGTGAATTTGTTAACTAAACTTACAATATTGGAAGGTATACTAAAATCTGCATCACATATAAAAATCAAATTATTTGTACTTTGAAGTACTGATTTATTAAATGCTTTTGCTCTTGAAAATGGAATATCTTCAGATTTGAATATCAAATTTCCCTTGAAGTTATTTCTTATCGCAGTTTCTAAATCCGAAATATCTGATGAGTTACAGTCATAAACAGACAATTCAATTAAATGAAGATTTTTACAATTATTTAGAGATTGTATGAAATTTTTGAGGAAAATATCACTTCTGTTTTTTATTCCTACACAAATGCTAATGGGTTTTGGAGAAGTTACAGGAATTATACTATAAATTAGAAATTGAAAAATCCCCTTAATGTCTAAAAATAAGGTATATAGCCCTAGTTTCCTTTGTGGAGCTTTTGTGATATACCACAAAGGAAATTTTATAAACTGTGGAACATATGTTTTCAGATTTATCACCGCTACAAATAACTTATAAATTAATAGTTTATTCAATACCAATTATTCATCCATAAGTGCCAATAAAGAATTAGAATCAATAGAATTTTAGTAACACCCAATATCTAGCTTCTTTTGCTGTAACTTAAAACCGCCCAAGCATTAAAGAAAATTGCAAAAAGTATCATTATTCCAACATGTTTAAGTATGTCAAATAAAGTGCTCCCTTTAAGAATAATCATTCTCATCACTTCAATAAAATATTTTACTGGATTGAACCATGTAATTATTTGAGCCCATTTTGGCATACTATCAATTGAAGTATATAATCCACCTAAAAGAATAAATATCATTAGAAGGAAAAATGCAATTAACATAGCCTGTTGCTGGGTTTTCGATATAGTAGAAATCAGCAGTCCCAGACCAAGTGTTGCCCATAGAAATACAGCTGCAAATAGGTATACATGAAATAAATTTCCCAATGGCGATATACCATAAATTATTCTGGCAACGAATAGTCCTAATGTTAAAACCACCAATCCCATTATCCAAAATGGTATTAATTTCCCTAGTATAAATATGTGTTTTTTTATAGGTGTAACATTAATTTGTTCAATGGTACCGGCTTCTTTTTCCCTTACTATATTTAATGATGTTAAAAACATTCCAACCATTGTAAGCAATATTGCAAGTATTCCTGGTACCATAAAGTTTCTATAATTCATATGAATATTGTACCAATTTGAATATTCTAATAAAATTCCTTTTTGAAGTTTTTGCTCAGGGGCATTCAACCATTCTGTTCTTACTTCTATATTGTATTTTTGAATAAGTGAATTCAGGTAAGAGGCTCCAATATTAGCTTTTGCACCATTAATTGCATTTACAGCCATAAATAATTTTGAATTGTTTTCTTTTACCAAATCCTTTTCAAAATTGGCCGGGATTTCAAGAATAATATCGGCATTATCATTTGCAAAATCTTTCATGGCTTCCTCAAAAGTTCCGGGAGTATTTTTCAGTTTAAAATAACCTGAGCCATTCAGTCTGTTTATTAATTCAGATGAAAAATCTGATTTATCATGGTCAATAATATCAATGTTTATATTTTTAACTTCATAATTTGCGGCCAATGGAAGTACAATTAATTGTATAACCGGCATTATGAATAACATTCTCAGAATAGCAGGGTCTCTAAAAACTTGTCTGAATTCTTTTTCCAATAAGAAGATTAAGGTTTTCATTAAGCTAATCTGATTTTATATTTTTTAACACTTAATACCAATAGGAAAACTGTCATACCCATAAGAATTAGCGTTTCCTTGAGAACACCGGATATTCCTAATCCTTTCAGCATTACATTTTTTACAATGATGAAATACCATTTTGCCGGAACTATGTTAGAAATTGTTCTTAAAGGTAAAGGCATGTTTTCTATCGGAAACATAAATCCACTAAACATTAAAGTTGGTAAAAACATTCCAACCAATGAAATCAACATTGCTACTTGTTGTGAACCTGTAATAGTTGAAATAAGTAATCCAAGACTTAATGCCGTAATAGTAAAAAGCATACTTTCAGCCATTAATAAAACTAAACTTCCTTTTATTGGTAACTCTAAAGCATATACACTCAATAGTAAAATACTAACAACATTCACCATCGACAAGAAAAAATAAGGAACTGCTTTTGCAACAATAACCATAAAAGGTTTTAAGGGTGAAACCAACATCACTTCCATCGTTCCTAGTTCTTTCTCTTTAACAATTGAAATAGATGTCATCATCGTGCAAACCAACAATAATATCATAGCCATCACTCCCGGAACAAAATTGTAAGCACCCTTTAATTGTGGATTATACAACATCCTTATTTCGGTTTTTATTTGTAAAGGATTGACGGCATTTGGATTTTTAGTTTTTTGAAAATCCATTAAAATATTTGACATGTAATTTTTTAAAGTAGTTGCTGTATTGGGTTCGGATGCATCTGCAATAAATTGTACTTTGTTAAAGCCATTATGATTAAAATCTTTTTCAAAATTATTAGGAAATACTAACACAGAATTGACTTCTCCGGATTTAAGCACTAAATCAATTTCTGAGTTTGTTTTAATTTCTTTCACCAAATCAAAATACCTGCTGGCATTTATTTTTTCAGTTATTTGTGCACTCAATGCATCTTTAGAAGGATTTAGTATTGCTATTTTTGAGTTCTTAACTTCATTTGAAAGCGCAAATCCAAATAATATTATTTGGGTAATAGGCATGCCAAACAAAATAAAAAGAGTCCTTTTATCTCTCCAAATATGTAACCATTCCTTTTTTATAAAAACTAAAAATTGTTTCATATTAATCTCCTGTTCTTGTTGCTTTTCTTGCCAAATCAAGGAAAACCTCGTCCATGCTGGAAGCATTAAATTGTTTCTTTAATTCTTTAGGCGAATTCATAGCCTCAATTTTGCCATCAACCATCATCGATATTCTATTGCAGTATTCTGCTTCATCCATATAGTGAGTGGTAACAAAAATTGTTGTTCCCGATTCCGCAGCTTCATAAATCATATCCCAAAATTCTCTTCTGGTTAATGGATCAACTCCACCAGTTGGCTCATCTAAAAATACAATTTGAGGAGAATGAAACATGGCAGCAGAAAAAGCTAACTTCTGTTTCCATCCTAATGGTAAGGATTTTACCAAAGCATTTTTTTCTTTTTGCAGGTGTAAACGATTCAAAACCTTTTCAGTATTTAGTTTAATATCAGGTCTGCTTAAACCATAAATTCCTCCGAAAAATCTTAGATTTTCACCAATTGTTAAATCATCATACAAAGAAAATTTTTGACTCATGTAGCCAATATTTCTTTTGATTTTTTCAGTTTCATTGTAGATGTCATAACCAGCAATTGAAGCTTTGCCAGAACTTGGCGTACTAATGCCAATCAACATTTTCATTGCAGTGGTTTTTCCAGCACCATTGGCACCAAGGAAACCAAATACTTCACCTTTTTTTACATCAAAACTAATTTCATCAACTGCCTTAAATGAACCAAAATTTTTAGATAGTTTTTCTGCTTTAATTGCTAATTCATTCATTGTTTGCTTAACATTAATTCCATAAAACAATCTTCAATTCCGGGTTCAATTTTTTCTAAATGTTGGTATTCAATGTTGTTTTGAATTAGTATATTTTCAAAAAAATCAATATTCTCATTTTCCTTTAAAGTAATATGAAGCTTTTCTCCAAATGGGTGGCAACTATGAATTTCATTATTCTCTTTTAATACCTTCAAAGCAATTCTATTATTTAATGATTCTAAGGAATAAAGGTTTCTTTTAAATTCTTTAATGATTTCATTTGGATGATTAATGGATAGAAATTTTCCTTCCTGAATTAATGCAATTCTATCACATCTATTTGCTTCATCCATATAAGGTGTTGATACAATAATGCTAAGTCCATGCTGCTTTAATTCGGAAAGCATATCCCAAAATTCTTTTCTTGAAACGGGATCTACTCCTGTTGTTGGTTCATCTAAAAACAGAACATCAGGTTTATGAATTAATGCACAACTTAATGCCAGTTTTTGTTTCATTCCTCCCGATAGTGCTCCGGCTTTTCTATCTTTAAAAGGTTCTATCTGTTTATAAATTGGAGCAATCATTTCATAATTGTCCTTTATTTTAACATTGAATATTGTTGCAAAGAATTCAAGATTTTCTTCTACACTTAAGTCTTGATAAAGTGAGAATTTTCCAGGCATGTATCCAACCTTTTTTCGAATATTTTTATAGTCTTTAATAACATCATATCCCATTACAGTGGCTGTGCCGCTATCAGGAAGAAGTAATGTGGTTAATATCCTGAAAAGACTTGATTTTCCTGCGCCATCAGGACCAATAATTCCAAATATTTCACCTAAATCAGCATCAAAAGAAACACCATCTAAGGCAATGGTTTTTTCCTTTTGAACAGTATAGGTTTTGGTTATTTGGTTTATAGTTACTGCTTTCATTTTTCAGTATTGAAACGAACTTCACCGTACATGCCTAATTTTATACTACCATCATTAGGTACGAGTAACTTTATTGCATAAACTAAATTTGCTCTTTCATCTTTAGTTTGAATAGTTTTTGGAGTGAATTCTGCTTCTGAAGAAATCCAGCTGATTTTTCCTTTTACATCTTTCTTTTCACCATTACCGGCATCAATTGAAATAGCTAATTGTTGACCTGTTTTAAGCAATGGAAGTTGATCACCACTTACATACATTCTAAATATAAGTTCATCTAAACGAGCTATTTTGTAAATCGGTTTTCCTAATGCTGTTATCTCATTTGTTTCAGCATATTTGCTTAGGACAACTCCTTTTATTGGGTTCACTATTTTCGATTTTTCAATTAAATCCTGAGTCTGTTCTATTTGAACTTGTAAAGGAATTACATCTTGATTTAAACCGTTTTTGTTTATTTCAAGACTACTTTGAGAAGCGATGTATTGTTTGTTCAGAAGACTCAATTGCGCATTGATATCATCTAATTGTTTAGTACCAGTAGCTTCAGATTTTACAAGATTTTCGATTCTTTTCTTTTCCCTTTCTGCAGTAAATATTTGTTCCTGAATGGCTGCAAGTTGTTTTGCAATTTCAGGTTGTCTTGATAGGATTGAATTAATGGTTGCCCTTAATTGCTTTTTCTTTAGATATAATTGTGAAGTATCTATGGTCGCGATTAAAGTGCCTTGTTCAATTGATTGTCCTTCTTCAATATTTAATTGAGTTATTTTTCCATTTACTTCTGAAGATACGATGGTTTCAATGGTTTCAAATGTTCCGCTTGCATCAAATTTATTTTTGCCGGAGTTGCAAGAGTATAAAAATACAGTGATTAATAAATTGCTAAGAATGATATATTTTTTCATAAGAATTAATTTCCGCTAATAAGTTGATATTGATATAATGCCATTAATAATTGGGTTTCATGGACAAATTTGTTTTGTCTGCTAATTTCTTCCTGGTTTAAATCGTTGATATAATCTGATGCTCCAATGATTCCGTTTTGAAGTCTGATTTCTGAAGTTTTTTTGATATTAGTTCTAAGTGTTAAAAGTTCATTATCTGTTTGAATTAATTCCTCCAGCTTCTTAATTTCATTCTCTTGTTGCTTCAAATTCATATTTGTATTTAATAAGAATATTTCAGATTGATTATTGATTATATCTCGATTAATCTGATTGATTTTTCTTTCTTTCCCAAAGGTATAAAGGTTTGAAAATGTCCAGTTTATTCTTACTCCGGCAATGTAAAACCATTCAAATTCATTTTTAAGCATATTCAATCCGGGTCTACCATATCCACCTTGCCCAAATAAGTTAGCTTTAGGAAGAGATTTAGTCAAACTCATTCTGTTTTGTGTTAAAACTAATTCACTTTGTTTTTCAAAGATTTTTAATTCAGGTCGGTTAATTTGATTAGTATTAACAGGTTTAACCGGTTGCTCAAACTTACTTGTTTCATTTAATTCCGTACCCATAAATAAGGATAGCATTTGTAAGTAAGCTCTTTGAGAGGCCTTGATTTCAGCATTACGTTGTTTAATTTTTAGTATTTCAGATTTTATTTGATCAATATTACTTTGGAATGATAAGCCATTGTCTTTTTGTACCTGAATTCTTTTTAAATTGTTTTCAAGATCTGATTTAGTAATATCAAGTTGTTTCTGATTTTCATTTAGAATTAAAATTGAAAAGTACAATTGAGTAACACGTTCTTTTACTTTATACAATTCAAGTTCAATTTTCTCCTGGTCAATTGCAGCTTGTGCTTTATGGATATCTTTTTGTAAGGAAGTGTTTCCTCCATCGAAAATTACCTGGTTGAAATCAGCTGTAATTTTATATTGGTCTTTATCTAATGATTGAACTTTAAAAGGAAGATTATCCAATGGTAATCGTGTTACATCAGATTGATAGGAAGCCTGGGCATTAATTCCAAATTGCGGCAAATAGGCTTTTGATGCATTGCTAATTTGATAGTTTTTACTTTCTTCAATTAAGGCTCTTTGTTTAATAACGGGATAGTTTTTTAAAGCAGCTTCTTTGCAAAAATCCAGACTCAGCGGTTTTTGAGCTGATGCATTTATAAGCGATAAAAGAAAAATGCCAAAAATTGAGATAATCTTATTTTTCATTTGAATCAATTTTTTTAATAGACTGTATAATAAAAGCCGGAATTATTTTTTTTCTCTCTTCCATAAGTTTGATAAAGTTTTTTTGG
>JBIPMI010000151.1:0-7376 GCA_044369215.1 Bacteroidia bacterium
CTGCAGTAACTGGCCATGCTGGTATTAATATTGGCTATCGTGTTTCTGAAAATATTAATCTTTATTTTGAAAATAATTTCAACTTAACTACCACAAATAAGCTTTCAGGAAACTTGTTTAAATATTCATGGATACCTACAGACGGTTATTGGTATTCAGGTTTGGCTTTATACATAAGGTTGTTTAGTAAAAAAGCAGATGCCTGTCCTAGATTCTACTAAAACAGGCATCAATTATAAATAGATTAGAATTTTTTAATTGAAGAATTCCTTCATTCTATCAAAGAAATTTCTTTCATTGTGTTCAGGTTTTGGGTCGAAATTCTCTGCTGTTCTTAGTTTTTCTAATATCGCTTTTTCTTCTGAATTCAACTTTTTAGGTGTCCAAACATTGATATGAACCAATTGGTCACCATGATATCCACCTGAATTTACTTCTGGTAAACCTTTCCCTCTTAATCTTAGAATTTTACCGGCTTGAGTTCCTGCATCGATTTTAAGTTTAACTTTTCCATTTACAGTTGGAATCTCAACATTGGTACCTAATGCAGCATCAGCAAAATTGAGAAATAAATCGTATACAATATTGTTACCATCTCTTTTTAAAACAGGATCATCAATTTCTTCAATAAGAATAATTAAATCACCAGGAATACCGCCTCTTTCGGGTGCATTACCTTTTCCACTCATGCTCAATTGCATTCCATCAGCAACACCTGCAGGAATGTTAATGCTGATGATTTCTTCACCCTCAGTTCTACCAGTTCCTCTGCATGATCCACAATTATTGGTAATTACATTACCTTCTCCGTTACAAGTAGGACAAGTGCTTGTAGTTTGCATCTGACCTAAAAAAGTTTGAGTAACTCTTCTTACTTGACCAGCCCCACCGCAAGTTCCACAGGTTTTAAAAGAAGATTTGTCTTTAGCACCATTTCCACCACAACTTTTACACGCAACTTGTTTGTTTACTTTTAGTTTCTTTTCAACACCTGTTGCAATTTCTTGTAGAGTTAATTTCACTTTAACTCTCAAATTACTTCCAACTCTTTGGCGTGTTCCACCTCTTTGGCGACCACCACCGGAACCTCCAAAAAATGATTCAAAAGGATGTCCATCGCCAAAAATATCTCCGAAATTACTGAAGATATCATCCATATTCATGTGTTGACCACCACCACTGGCGCCACCAACACCTTGGTGCCCAAATCTATCGTATTTAGCTTTTTTTTCTGAATTGCTTAAAACTTCGTAAGCTTCTGCAGCCTCTTTAAACTTATCTTCAGCCTCTTTATTACCGGGGTTTTTATCAGGGTGGTACTTAATTGCCATTTGCCTGTAAGCTTTTTTAATCTCTTCAGGCGTTGCTCCTTTACTGATTCCTAAAACCTCATAAAAATCTCTTTTTGCCATTTTATTTTAAATTATTCACCAACAACAACTTTGGCGAAACGAATAACTTTTTCATTCAAAAAATATCCTTTTTCAAGGGTATCAATTACTTTACCTTTTAAATCCTCAGTAGGAGCAGGAATTTTAGTTATACCTTCATGAAATTCAACATCAAACTCTTTTCCATTGGTTTCCATTTCCTTTAATCCTTTTTGGGTTAAAGTAGTTTTTAATTTACCATAAACCAGTTCAATTCCTGTTTTCATAGCATCATTATCTTCAACAGCATTGATTGATTTCATAGCTCGTTCAAAATCATCTAAAACAGGAAGTAAAGAGACTAATGTTTCCTGGTTTGCACTTCTTAATAAATCAGATCTTTCTTTGGTAGTGCGCCTTTTATAATTTTCGAATTCAGAATATAACCTGATATATTTATCCTGTACTTCTGTCAATTCGGCTTTCATTTTTTCAATTGGGTCAGTTTCTGTGTCAGTTTTTGATTGATCATGATTTAGAATTTCTTCAACCATTGCTTTTAACTCCTCTTCCTGACCTTGTCCATCTGCCTGATAATTCAAATCTTCGTGTTGATTCTCTTCTTTTTTGTTTTCTTGCTCACTCATTTGTAAAACTATTTTTTTCAAATTAGCTCAAAGATTTTGCCATGGCTTTAATTGTGACATTGTGACATCAACTAAAATCCCCTTAAAAGCTGCTCCAATTCTTCAACATTAACATTGATGGCTATAATTTTTCCTTCTGGATTTAATAGGAAGTTTGAGGGAATTCTGTTAATTCCACTTTTAATAACCAATTCTGAATTCCAAACTTTAAAATCACAATAATCGCTGCTCCATGGAAGATTATCTTTTTTAGTAGCTAAATCAAATAACTTTTGCTCCTCATCTAGGCTAACTGAAATGATATAAAATTTCTTGCCCTTTTTGAACTTTTTTTCTTTGTATTTTGAATAAATAGGAATGAATTCCATTTGCATTTCTCTGCTTTCAACATTCCAACTCGACCAAAAATGTATAAGAACATAACTTCCTTTTAAACCTGAAAGTCTGTTTTCTTTTTGAAACATTCCCCTGTATTGAAAATTTGGAAATGTATCTCCAATATTCAAGGTTATGGTCTGACCATTAGTCTGGATAATTAAACTTATCAAACAGAAGAAAAAAAGAAAACGTTTCATTAATCAATCCTGGTAATATCAGCACCAATTGCTTGCAAACGCTTATCAATAAATTGATAACCTCGGTCGATTTGTTCGATATTGTTGATGGTACTTGTTCCTTGCGCAGCTAATGCCGCAATTAGCATTGAAACCCCTGCTCTGATATCAGGTGATGACATGGTAATACCCCTTAGTTTTGTTTCTCTATTCGAGCCAATTACAACTGCACGATGTGGATCACATAGTATAATTCTTGCGCCCATATCAATTAAATTATCTACGAAGAATAAGCGGCTTTCAAACATCCACTGGTGAATTAGAACAGAACCTTTGGCTTGTGTTGCAGTTACAAGTGCAATCGAAATTAAATCGGGAGTAAAGGCTGGCCAGATACCATCCTTAATGGTTAAAATTGAACCATCAATTAATGTATCAATTTTAAAAGAATCTTGTGAAGGTAAATAAATATCATCCCCTTTAAATTCCATATGAATTCCCATTCTTTGGAAGATTTTAGGAATGATTCCAAGGCTTTCTATAGAACAATCTTTAATTGTTATTTCTGATTGTGTTGTTGCTGCTAATCCAATAAAACTTCCAATTTCAATCATATCAGGAAGCATTCTATGTTTGCAACCACCTAATGATTCAACACCTTCAATATGTAATAAATTAGAACCAATACCGGTAATTTTAGCGCCCATTGAATTGAGCATTTTGCATAATTGCTGAACATAAGGTTCGCAAGCAGCATTATACAAGGAAGTTGTGCCTTTTGCAAGAGTAGCTGCCATTACAATATTAGCTGTACCTGTAACAGAAGCTTCATCCAAAACCATATAGGTTCCTTTTAAGTTACTTGCATTTATTTTGTAAAAGCGATCACCTAAATTATGTTCGAAATTTGCCCCAAGATTTTCAAATCCTCTTAAATGAGTATCAACCGGTCTTCTTCCGATTTTGTCTCCACCGGGTTCGGGAATATATGCCTTACCAAATCGTGCTAAAAGCGGTCCAATTATCATGATAGAGCCTCGTAAACTAGCACCTTTCTTTTTAAAATCGTCACTAATCAGATATTCAAGATTGATATTTTTAGCCCTGAAAGAATAAGTTCCTTCTTCAATTTTATTGACATCAACACCTAAATCACCTAATAACTCAATCAATTTCATAACATCCCTGATATTAGGAATATTACTTATGATTATCTCTTCTTCTGTAAGCAATACCGCAGATAAAATCTGTAATGCTTCATTTTTTGCACCCTGAGGGATAATTTCTCCCTTTAATTGTTTACCACCGTTTACTTTGAATGAGCCCATTTTTATTTTTTAAAAGGTAAAGTTGAATCCTCCAAGCAAATTAAATCCATAAACAGGATATTTATACCATCTTTGGTATGTATTGCCGGTTAAATTATTAAAATTGATAAATGCTGATAAATGTTTTTTATACCTGTATTCTAATCCAAAATTTACATCAGTAAAGGCCTTTATTTTATCTTCAGTTAAAATATTGTCGCCTTTTACCAATACATTTCTATCTCCCCAATAAAACAAATCTAATTTGAATAGAAATTTATCTCCCATATTATAAGTAAGGTTTGTTTTTACTTCTAATTCTGGTCTTCCTGATGCTTTGCTTATTTTAGATAATGTGTAATTATTTAAAATTGCAGCTGCGTTTATTCTAAACTTTTCACCGAAGCCATGATTCACACTAACCAATAATCTGGTTAAACTTCCTTTACCTTCATCAAAAATAGTAAACTGACTAAATGAACTGGAATCATAACCGTAAAATAAATTATTTTCAATTTTTGAAGATGAGGTTTGAATATTAAATCCTGTCATTGGGCCAATCTGACCTTTAAAACCGCCGTAAACTTCAAACTTATTTATGGTATTATCTAATCCAGGATTTAAAACAAATATGTTTTCTGAAGTAATACTTCTTAGAGTATTTACTTGAACATTACCATTGATACCGGCATAAACCGTCATTTTACTTGGAATTATAGCAAATCCTCCTTCAGCCTTAGGGAAAAAATGTCCGCTTGATTTACTGCTGTCTGCAATAAACATGGTATTAAATCCACCCCTTAAATAAAATTCTTTCTCTTCAATTTTTATTTCAGGATTTAGGTGTAGAAAACGTCTGTTATAAGTTAAGTTGCCATTATTGTATTGGTTAATTCTAAAACCGGCATCCAGCTCAAAAGGGATTTCTTCAAAGGTTTTTGTAAGAATGCTTTTTAAAACAAAATCATTTTCATTTTGACTCCTGTTATTTTGATACCTGTAATAACCCAATTCAGTTTGGTGAGCAAAACCACTGCTATCTTTTTTAGCTGATGATGCTCTTCCTTTTATATCCATTGTTTCATAAATAACCTTTCCAATATTTTCCGCATCACTAATGCTTGATGGAGTTGCATACAATTGAATTCTGTTCCTGTAATAATAGGCATCTAATGAATAAACTTGTTTTGCTTTGAATGTTTTCACATATCCATAAAGCGTATTGTTTGAAAAATTGTTGAAATTTTCATCGCCATTAGAAGATAAATGTTTAACAAAAAATCCGGTTTGAAATTTCTTATTACGAACACTATTGATGTAAAATTCAAATAGGGGAGTTGCATAATTTCCAAATCCAAAACGAGTATAATTATTTTTCAATTTTGGTAAGAGTGAAGTCCCTAAACTTAATGGTTTTATTGTATAAATATTTGGTTCCACGGCAACAGGTTTAACTGCTTCAATCTCATATTTAAATTCAGGCCTTTTTAATTCCGGTTTTTCAGGATTTGGGTTAACCGGAATTTTAATTGCGTCAGATAAAATAGGTTTAAATGTTTTTTCAACATCAAAAATTCTACTTTCAATAGTGGTATCTTTTGTTTGAGAATTTGCTTGAGGAATGAATCCAACAATACAAATAACAATGCCAAACAAATACATTTTTATGTTCATTTTATTTGTTTTCATTTTGTTTGATTCTTTGCTCTATTTGTTGTTTCTGTTTGTCTTTTTGTTGATTTTCAAGATCATTAACTTCGATTAACTTTTGTTTCGCAAGAGTTAATATATCCTGACCTTCATAATTATCAATCAAACTTTGTAATGTAGCTTTTGCCTGAAAAAAATCGTTTTGTTTAATTAAAATATCGGCTAAAAGTAAATATGCTTTTGCAACCCAAAATTCATATGCACTGAATTGATCGGCCAAATCATAGATTGTTTTTTGAGCAGTTTTATATTCTTTTCTCAGGTATTGAATGTAAGCAAGGTTGTATTTAGATTCTGCACCATAAACATTTTTTGTTTCTCTTAAAATGCCTGCAAATTCTATTTGAGCTGAATCTAATTTGTTTCTATTCATGTAAAATCTTCCGGCAATTATATGTGCTTCCAGTAATTGATCTTTTAATCCAATTCCTGAATTTATGTATTTAAAAGCCGCAACTGCTGCCGAATCAGACTTACTTTGTAAATTACTACAACGCATTTGTCCAAGTATTGAAACCATTAGATTATCTTTTAATGATGCAATTCTTTCCAATGCAGCATAATAAGTATAAGCAGCATCATAATTTTTCTTCATATAATGAATTGTAGCTGCTTGTCTTGTACTTCTTTCAGTGAAATCACTTCTTAATGCATTGGCAACATATTCATAGTTAATAAGAGCTGCATCATGGTTTTTTAAGATGCTTTCAGATTCTGCTTTGAAATAATTTGCTTTTAGAATAAAATATCCACCCGGGAATTTATTGATATAATTTCCAAAAGCTTTTGTTGCTTTTGTATAATCTTTAACTTTATATAAATTAAAAGCAGCTTCATACGAAAGTGAATCTTGTGAACTTGCTGAAACAACAATATTTGGAAGTACTTTAATATAGTCGAGATATGCATCACTTTCCCCTTTATTTACCAATAGATTTTTAACAATTACCAATCCTTCTTTTGCTTCTTCTGAATTAGGATAATCAGTAATTAAAATTTTCACTTCGGATAATACTTCATCATCCATTTTAGCATTAAACATTGCCAAAGCCTTACTTAGCCTGGCTTTTCTGATATAAATACTTCTTGGATAATTAGTAATTAATAGGTTGAATTCATTAATAGCAGCCGGATATTCTTCACTTAATAAATACAAATTGGCATTTTCGAAAACGGCATCATCAATATAAATTGATTTCGGGAACATAGAAATAAGGGTTTTTAATACAGCTCCTTTTTCTTTGTATTTATTCTGAACGCCCAGAATCAATGATTTTTGGTATAATGCATAATCCGAACCATTTAGTTTATCACTTACAACTTTGTCATAATACTCTATTGCTAAATCATATTTTCTTGAAACAAAATAACAGTCTGCAATTCTTATTACTGCATCAGTATAAACTTCAGGACTGGCTTTTCCCGGATCCTGTTTTACGTATTCTTTAAATGATTCAACAGCTGCATTGTATTCTTCAATTTTAAGGTTTGAATAACCACTTTCATAAAAAGAGAGCGGGTAAAACCTAGTTGATTTAAAATCAGTGAAAGATTGTGCCTTTTGGTATGATGATAAAGCTTCTTTGTACTTTCCGTTTTTATAGGAAATTTCAGCCAACCAAAAATGAGATAGTCCATTTATGTATGGGTCATTACCAATATCAAGAGCTTTATTAAATAGTTTAAAAGCATCAGGAAATAAGTTGTTTAAATATAGTTCTTCAGCTCTGTAGTATAAAACTCTTTGAAGCATTGTTTTTTCAGTTTTACCAGGATTTTTAAGGCTTT
>JBIPMI010000152.1:0-7374 GCA_044369215.1 Bacteroidia bacterium
AGGGGTGAAGGTTTATTAAATGGGTTAGCTCTCTTTGAGGGCTAATCCTTTAATAACAAATCCAACCATATTGCGGTGCCGGGGTACATCGCTTTCTCATAAGCACTTACATTTACACTTACCCAAGAAAGCCGCTTTCAGCGGCTTTCGCTTTTTATACTATTGAGTTTGATAAGGAATTCTGCTAATAATAGAACGTCCCAAAGTAATTTCATCAGCAAATTCCAATTCCCCTCCTATTGCAATTCCTCTTGAAATAGTAGAAATTTTTACCGGCAGTAATTGCAATTTTCTGGATAAATAAAAAACAGTTGTATCCCCTTCCATTGTAGCCGAAAGAGCCATGATGATTTCTTTAGTTTCCTCTGATTTTACTCTTTCAATTAAAGATTCAGCCTGCAGTTTATCTGGACCTATGCCTTGAATTGGATTAATTAATCCGCCTAAAATATGATAAGTACCATTAAACTGATTGGTATTTTCAATAGCCATCACATCTCTCAAATCTTCAACAACACAAATTAAATGTTTATCACGTTTAGGATTGCTGCAGATATTACATGTTTCTGAATCACTTACATTGTGACAGGTTCTGCAGTATTTTATTTTAGTCCTTAAATCAATAATTGACTGCCCAAGTTTAGTTACATCTTTTTCACCCTGTTTTAAAAGGTGTAAAACCATTCTTAATGCCGACTTTTTCCCCACACCGGGGAAACGTGAAAGCTCGTTGACAGCATCTTCAATTAATTGAGAAGGAAAATTCATTGCTTCGAAAATACAAAATCAAACTGAATGAATTGGGCATATTTGATTTTAAAATTTAATACTTAGGGCAATAGATTTATAAGCTATTGTTGTTATTTTTACTGAAACAAAATATCATGAATCTACAATCAATCTGTGAAAAAACATGCAAGGCAGCTGATGAGGCCGGAACTTTTATTACAAAAGAAAGAGAAAACTTTTCAATTGATAATGTAGAAACAAAAAGCTTCAATCAATTGGTTAGTTATGTAGATAAAACCAGTGAAGAAATGTTGGTTAAATCCTTGAGCAGCATTTTCCCAGAAGCTGGATTTATTACAGAAGAAAAAACGATTGCCAGTGGTGAAAAAGAATGGATGTGGGTGATTGACCCTTTAGATGGAACCACAAATTTTATTCATGATTTGCCGGTGTATAGTGTGAGTATTGGACTTCTTCAAAATGGTAAACCCATGTTAGGAGTGGTTTACGAGCCAAATAAAAAAGAAATGTTTTATGCCTGGAAAGATGGAGGAGCTTATTTAAATGGAAAACCAATCAAGGTTAAAGAAAATTCTGAAATCGGAAAATCATTAATGGCAACCGGCTTTCCATACTACGATTTTAAAATAATGCCTCAGTATTTAAATACATTAAGTGAATTAATGAAAACCACTCAAGGAATGAGAAGAATGGGAAGTGCTGCCATTGATTTAGCTTATACCGCCTGTGGCAGATTTGATGGCTTTTTTGAATATGGATTAAGTCCATGGGATGTTGCAGGAGGAATCATCATTATTGAAGAAGCGGGAGGAATTGTTAGAGACTTTAAAGGTGGAGATGATATGATTTTTGGAAGAACCATTCTGGGTTGTTCAACAGCTATTTACAGAGAATTTTCAGGTGTATTAAAACGCCATTTTACTGATTATTAAAGAAGAAAGGCGATTGTAAACAATCGCCTTTCTTTTTATTATGCTGTTTGTCTGACACCCAACATTGATTTCGCCTTTTTAGCTATTGCAGCGGCATCATAACCACATTCTGCATATAACTCTGACGGTTCGCCATGTTCTACTATTCTATCTGGCATACCCATTCTAATAACTTCTGAATTGTAGTGATTATCTGCCATGAATTCAATAACTGCTGAACCTGCACCACCAACAACTGTTCCATCTTCAATAGTAATAACATGTTTGAACTTTCTGAAAACCTCATGCAACATCTCTTCATCCAAAGGTTTCACAAAACGCAAATCGTAATGAGCACCAAGAATTCCATCTTTTTTCAATTCATCTAAAGCTGTTGCAGCCATATTACCAACAGTTCCAAAAGAAACAATTGCAAAATCTTCACCACTTCTTAATTTTCTTCCTTTACCAATTTCAATTTCAGTGAAAGGACGTTTCCAATCAAGCATAACACCATTACCTCTAGGATATCTGATAGTAAAGGGTAAAGCATTTTTGTCTAAACTGGCTGTATACATCAAGTTTCTTAATTCCTCTTCATTCATAGGAGCAGAAACCACCATGTTAGGAACACATCTCATATATGGAACGTCTAACATTCCATGATGTGTTTGTCCATCAGCACCTGCAATACCAGCTCTATCCATACAAAAAACTACATGTAGTTTCTGCAAAGCAACATCATGAACAACCTGATCATATGCTCTTTGCATGAATGTAGAATAGATATTACAAAAAGGAACAAGTCCTTGAGTTGCCATTCCTGCACTAAAAGTTACAGCATGCTGTTCAGCAATACCCACATCAAATGAACGATCAGGCATTGCTTTCATCATGATATTCAAGCTGCTACCAGAAGGCATTGCTGGAGTAACACCAACAATTTTAGGATTCATTTCGGCCAATTCAACCATTGTATGCCCAAATACATCCTGGTATTTTGGTGGTTGAGGAATTGGATTTGGAGTTTTGATGATTTCACCGGAAACCTTATCAAAAAGACCTGGTGCGTGCCATTTGGTTTGGTCTTTTTCTGCTGGAGCAAAACCTTTTCCTTTAACAGTTACACAATGCAACAATTTGGGACCCGGAATCTTTTTTAAATCGTTGAAAATCTTCACCATGTGGTCAACATCATGGCCATCAACAGGGCCAAAATACCTGAAACCCAAAGCTTCAAATAAGTTGCTATGTCTTAATAAACCACCTTTTAAAGTATCGTGAACTTTTGATAAAATATCCTGAGAAACCTGACCTAGTTTACTTAATCTATCAAGGGCTTTCCAAACATCATCTTTAAACTTATTGTATGTAGGAGAAGTGGTGATATCAGTTAAATAATCTTTTAATGCACCAACATTGGGGTCAATACTCATGCAATTGTCGTTTAAAACAACAATCAGATTTGCATTGGCAACTCCTGCATGGTTTAAACCTTCAAAGGCCATTCCACCTGTTAAAGCACCATCACCAATTACTGCAATATGTTGACGGTTATGATCACCTTTAAGTTTTGAAGCAACTGCCATTCCTAAGGCCGCCGAAATTGAAGTAGATGAATGTCCTACACCAAAAGTATCATATTCACTTTCAGCTCTTTTGGGAAAACCACTGATTCCCTTATAAACTCTATTGGTATGAAATCTATCTCTTCTTCCTGTGAGTATTTTATGCCCGTAAGCCTGATGACCTACATCCCAAACCACCTGATCATCGGGAGTATTGAAAGCATAATGAAGTGCAACACTAAGTTCAACTACACCAAGGCTAGCACCAAAGTGACCACCATAAACAGAAACAGTATCAATAATATATTGACGTAAATCAGCGCAAACCTTTACCAGGTCATCCTCTTTTACTTTTCTTAGGTCTTTCGGATTGATAATATCCTTTAAATATGGTCCGGCTTCAATTTTCATCATGTGAGTATCAACACCTAAGAGGTATTATGGTTTTTAAAATCAAAAATTTAGGTTTGGCAAATTAAGAAAATGTACTCAAAATCAACCTAAAAATGAATTGATTTTTAACACCAGGTTAATTTATCTCAATCAATATTTTTTAAGTAAAGTTTGAAATGCCAGAAATTGAACGATAAAATGCACTAAAACTTATAACTAAAGTCTGGCTTCACTAACAACCAAATCTTTAGGATGTATAGACAAAACAGGAACAGGTGAATTTTTAATCATTTGTTCTGAATATTTTCCTTTAAAGAAATTAGTAAAGCCTGTTTCTTGCTCTGTCATAATAATGATTAGACCGGCATTATTCTGAGCGGCATATTCAAGAATTTTTTCTGTTGGATTACCTCCCATTTGCATATCGAGAGTGCATCTAAATCCTTTTTCCTCGATATGATTGCTAACTTGTCTGGTATAATTTTTAACTGCCACTTCAGCATCTTTACCTGTATCATTAGAAACTCCAACAATATGAATGATTGAATTGAAAGCCTTAGCCATAGTAAGCGCATAAGGAGTTTTCTGTCTGGTTTCAAAAGAAGTATCTATTGGAACTACAATATTTGAAAGGTCGAATTTTTTGCCATTGCAAGGTACAGTAAGAACCATGCGTTCATAGTGATCAATAATTTTTATTGCCTCTGCGGGTGTTACCAAGCCACTTGAATTTGAATCTGATTTGATTGGAAGAATTAGTAAATCCGGAGGATTCTCGCTGACAATTCTATTAATTCCTTTCACAGAAACTTCATCAGAAATAGTATTAACTTTTAGTTTTGGTCCATAAAATTTACTTTGATAATCGGCTACATCCTTGCCGAAATGCAAAACATTCACAGTAGAACCGGCACCAAGCGATAAACGTGAAGTTAGTTCAATAGCTTCATAACTAGAATTACTTCCAGAAATAGCAAGCGTAAGATTTTGGATAATAATGGCCATATTTCTCCTTTTTGTTGACTTACAAATTATTTAATAAAATTTTAAGAAACAAGACAATTTGAAAACTGATACCTCCAAAAAACACACGCACCTATTTATCAGGTATTTACAAAATTATTAATTTCCTTTAAAAGCAGGTTTTCTCTTTTCAACGAAAGCTTGAACACCTTCTTTATAATCCTCACTTCTTCCGGCTATTTCCTGACAATAAGCTTCATACTCCAACATGGTATCTAAATCTGAATGAAATGATTTATTCAGCATCTTTTTCATTAAACCAATTGCTTTTGTTGGAGCAGTTGAATAATGTAAAGCCAATTTACTTACTTCAACATCTAATTCTTCAGCTTTCACAACTCTATTAATCATTCCCCAATCGGCTGCTTGTTGAGCAGAAACTTTTGAGCCCAAAGTTGACAATTCGAAAGCTCTTGCAGAACCAACCAATCTTGGTAAAAAGTATGAAGAACCGGAATCCAAAACCAATCCTACATTTACAAAAACCTCAATTAAACTTGCTGCTTCAGAAGCAATAATCATATCACAAGCAAGAGCCAAAGAGCAGCCCGCACCAGCAGCAACACCATTGAGTTTACAAATAACCGGAATGGGTAAATTTCTGATTGCTTTGATCATCGGATTGTAGCGTTTGTGAATACTTTCACTTAAGCTTCTTTTTGTACCGGCAATAGATTTTAAATCTTGTCCACTGCAAAAAGCTTTTCCCGAACCGGATATAACCAAAACTCTGATACTTTTATCTTTTGCTGTTTTTTTCAAAACATCTAAAACGTCAGCACTTAATTGTTCATTAAATGCATTAAAAACATCAGGTCTATTTAGGGTTAAACTTGCAATACCCTCATTTACATCAAATAATACTGTTTCGTAACTCATTTTGTATTTTATAAAAGAACAAACATAAAAATTGTACCTAAAAGATAACCCAAATAAATTTGTGCTTCATCATGTGATTTCATAAACAATCGGGCACTACAAACCAATCCACTGATAATCAAAAATCCGGCTAAATATATTCTGGTATCAGAGGAATTATGATAAGCCGATGAAAGTAAAATTGCAGCACCAGAGCCTAAAGTAGCAGCATGAATAGAAATTTTATAGAAATAGTTGATTACAAGAATTGCCAACATGATTACTGCTCCAGAAAACAAATAAGAAAGTAAAAGTGGTGGAACAGTATAATTTGTTAGATTGTAATAATTAAATACATACATCAAAAATGTAATCAGGTATGGAAGCCTTCTTTCTTCTTTATCCTCAATGCTTAAAGATTTAATTTTTCCTGTAATTCTAAGACTAAATACAACAACCATTGGTACAATACTGGTTGTAATAAAAACATAACTCATGTAATACAATCGTAGTTTTGCCGGAACACCATGGCTAAGTGCAGGAAAAAAAGTAAACAGCATGAATAAATTCAACAGGTTTACTAAAACCGGATGAAATAATGCAGATAAAAAAAATGCAAAATTACGACTCATTAATTCAGACCAACTGCGACTACACTTATTTCAACATTAGCTCCTAGTGGTAACTTTACAACCTGAACAGTTTCTCTTGCCGGAAAGTATTTATCAAAATAAGTACCATAAACTTCATTGATAGAAGCAAAATTGCCCAAATCAGTGCAATAAATCGTAGTTTTAACAATGTCAGAAAATTCCATTCCTGCTTCTTCCAAAATAGAAGCCAAGTTTTCCATCACTTTTTTTGTTTCCGATTTTATATCAGATTGAATCATTTCACCGCTAACTGCATCCTTTGCTACTTGGCCGCTGACATACAAAGTATGACCAACTTTAACAGCATGGCTATAAGGTCCAATTGGAGCAGGTGCTCCTAAACTTGTAACAATTATCTTTTCCATATGGGTTGTGTTGTTATTTTTGTTTGATTAATTATTTTACGAATATGAAGATTTTAGCAAGAGGTTCAAACACTAGACTGAAAGAACTTGAAGAAAAACTTGATGATAAGGCTCATAATTTAACCAAAATTGATGACTTAGACCTAATTTCTGACAATGTTAATGATTATGATTTAATTTTTGACTTGAAATTCGATGACCATCCAGACCGTTTAAAATATTATGCTCACCTTAAAAATAAACCGATTATTGTTGGCGCGGTGAAACAACAATTGGCAAAGGCAAAATTTGACTTTAAAAGAGAAATCGAATGCAACCTTATAGGAATGAACACCTTACCGGGTTTTATCAATCGGTCGCTTGTTGAGCTAAGTTTGCTTGACTCCAATAAAACAAATGAGCTGCAAGAACTTATGAAGAATCTGGGTTGGGATTACAAATTGGTTCAAGACAGAATTGGAATGGTTACTCCAAGAGTCATTTTTATGATTATTAATGAATCATGTTATACTTTGCAGGAAGGTACTGCCGACATGAAGGATATTGATACGAGTATGAAATTAGGGACCAACTACCCTTATGGACCATTTGAATGGGCTGATAAAATCGGAATCAAACATGTTTACGAAACCTTAGAGGCTATGTATGCAGATACCCACGACGAACGCTACAAGCTTTGTCCATTATTGAAAACTAAATATTTAAAAGGCGAAACTTTTTACTCGGTATAAAAACATTATGAAAAAACTGTTCCTCATTCTATTAAGCAGCATAGCTTTGGGTGCTTTTGCACAAGATCATATTTGTGCTACATCAAAAATTAAATCTTATTCATTAAAGAAAAAAGCTGTTG
>JBIPMI010000153.1:0-7327 GCA_044369215.1 Bacteroidia bacterium
TTGAATCATATCTAAAATGACAAACTATTGGCATAAAATATCGAAATTGTAAGATGAAACTGATTTAATAATTTTCTACAAATCCACCTTTTTTTTGAAATGAATCGGAGGATTAACATCGAAATCTATCAAAAAACAAAGATGAAAAGTACGAGTCACCATGATGAGAAAATTGCAAAAATGAGTTTTAGCTCTGTTTACCCTCATTATATTACAAAAGTGGAGAAAAAAGAAAGAGAGAATACCGGATTCGAACCGGTCACCATGCTGACGATACAGTCAGCACACTCTAGCTTTATACTGATAGAATCATCAGTATAAATGCTGATAGAATCATCAGCACAAATGAGCTAATCCCTAATAACCAAAAAAGACGACCTAAGCCGTCTTTAATTAAGTGGAGAATACCGGATTCGAACCGGTCACCTCTTGCCTGCCAGGCAAGCGCTCTAGCCAAATGAGCTAATCCCCCTTATATTTTTTTCACTCGAACCGGTAACCTTGCTGACAGTATCGTGAGCACGCTCTAGCTAAATGCTGATAGAATCATCAGTACAAATGAGCTAATCCCCCTTATATTTAAAATTGAACTTCGTTATTGCAAATAAAAACATTTTTAAAAATGCCAATATCAATAATAGAAGCATTCAAACTTCAATATGGGACATAAACGAAAAATACCGGATAAGAAACTTACCCAGTATCATTCTATTTAAAATTTTATATTAAGCTTCTGCAAACGGTACTACCGATACAAAAGAACGATCGTTTGCTTTTTTTCTAAAAGCTACTTTTCCATCAACTAATGCAAATAAGGTATGATCTTTACCAATACCTACATTAAGACCTGGATGGTGTTTTGTTCCTCTTTGACGAACAATGATATTACCGGCAATTACACTTTGACCGCCAAATATTTTTACACCTAAACGTTTACTATGGGACTCACGGCCGTTTTTGGAACTACCTACCCCTTTTTTGTGTGCCATTTATTTTTACTCCTCGTGATTAAGCGTTAATTGAATCGATTTTGATTTTAGTTAAAGCCTGACGGTGACCGTTTTTCTTGCGGTAACCTTTACGGCGTTTTTTCTTAAATACAATCACTTTATCACCTTGTAAGTGAGAAAGTACGGTTGCATTGATTTTAGCTCCGGCTACACTAGGTGCACCGATTTTAATAGAACCATTGTTGTTAACCAACAATACATTACTGAGTTCAACGCTGGCGCCTTCAGCTTGTGGCATGCGATGCACGTACAAGGTTTGGTCTTTTTCAACTTTAAATTGTTGGCCAGCAATTTCAACTATTGCGAACATGTTACAAAAATTTTAGGACCGCAAAAATATGAAGATTAGCCTAAATAACAAGCAATTCTGAAAAAAATCGCAAGAATTACCTTCCCCGGCCCTGTAAAATTGTTAAAACAGTATAAATCAATATCCTTACATCTACGGCAATCGACCTGTTTTCAATATATAAAATGTCAAATTTTAAACGCTCTATCATTTGTTCCACATTCTCAGCATAACCATATTTAACTTGTCCCCAAGATGTTATACCCGGTTTTACTCTGTGTAAATGCCTGTAATGTGGTGCAATCTTAACTATCTGGTCTACAAAAAATTTTCTTTCCGGACGAGGACCAACCAAACTCATCTCCCCTATTAAAACATTAAAAAACTGAGGAATTTCATCAATTCTGTATTTTCTCAAAATTCTACCTAAAGGAGTTATTCTTTTATCATTATGAGATGATAACTGAGGCCCTAAATGCTCAGCATCAATAAACATGGTACGGAATTTCAATATATGAAAGGGCTTTCCCTTTAAACCTAGTCGAATCTGTTTATAAAAAATTGGTCCCTTCGAACTAAAAGCTACCAACCCAGCCACTATCAGAAAAAATGGAGAAAAAACAACGAGAACAAATAATGAAACAAATAAATCCATCAGCCTTTTAGCCACAATTTGCCATTGAGGCATCACATCATGGTTGATTTCAATGAGTGCAGTTCCAATTACATTGTTCATTCTCACCTGACCGCTCATTAAATCGAACAAATCAGGAATGATTTTTAAAGTAACCGGCTGGTCTTCTAAAACATTGGTAACTTTATTGATTTCGGCATGTTTCGAGCTTTCAATTCCGATAATTACCTCTTCGATTTTATACTCCGCAATTCTTTTAGGTAAATCAGCATAAGTACCTAATGAAGGAATGAGGTCTTTTAAAATATGGTCATCTGCATCACCATTATAACTCACAAAACCTTTAACTATGAAACCCTGAGTTAGATTAGGGTCAATTAGTTCTTTTACCAAATGAAGCGATTTCTCGTTGTTTCCAACAACAATTGTATTAAAACCAATTACCTTTTTCCTCAGTAAAATTTTAACGTAATAGGCTTGAAACAATCTAATTATCGTAGTAAACCCAAAATGTAAAACAAATAAAGTAAGCGTACTTTTATAATACGACTGATATGATTTTACTTCATCATCAATCAACAAAATAAAAAATAACAAAACAACACCAACTACGGTAATTGAAAAGGATTTTGAAATTTCATTAATCCTGGATTTCCTCCAAACGTCTTTATAGTGGCCTGACAAAAAGTACAATACGAACCAATAAAAAGGCACAACCAATAAAGCTGTATAAAAATTCTTATCTAATTCTAAAGGAATTTTGTAGCCAAATTTATCCGGTTCGATAATAAATTTCCTGTAAGCAAAAAACAAAGTCCAGCTTAAAGCCGCCACAAAAGCGTCGCTCAAAACAAAAAGACTCGTATGTAACTTACGTTTATTAATCAAGGTGTATCAGCTTCAAATTATCAATATAAACTTCAGGATTGGCAATTGGAGCAGAAAGAATATTACTAAATCTTAGAAAAATTCTATATTCTGTTCCAGCTGGTCTCGATGAAATTTCAGATTCAAGGTCGAAATATAGTTTATTCCATGTATCTTTTTCCTTGAGCACAATCAATGGAACCTGTTCAACATTTCCATCTATTTCAGTTGCATAGATTCCAATGGTGAAAGGCACGTTATTTTTGTAATCAATTTCGAAAAACATGGGCGTAAATTTGGGCAATGATTTAAATACTTCAGAATAAATCTCCAAAATTGAGCCTTCTTGTTTTAAAACAACTTTTCCTGAAAATGAATTTTCATCCCATGCTTTACTTCCTCTTTCTCTAATGATGGTATCACCGGCCAATTTAAATGAAGGATTGTACTCAAACTGAACTCCATTTTTGTCAAAATCTTCCATGAATTTGAAAACACAATTATCTAAATAAGTGAAATTAGGAATAATTGTGTCGGTTTGATTAACCTTTAAATCGACATTGGTAGTATAACTATTAAAAAGCGGGTAAATCATTCGTTCCTCTTCCTGACCTGACCTTCTTATACCAGCTGAAACTCTAATTGGGGTTTTACCACTTTTTTGAATTGGAATATCAGAAGGAATTCCAAAACTGCCGCGTATTTTTTCGTTTTCAAAAATCCAATAATCTTTAATATCGGCGGATGGTGCACCTTCCGTCTTATCTGCATTGGTAGTAAAGGTATAAGGCTTGGCATATAAATAGGCAGGCACAATTACTTCTTTGCTTTTGCAAGCAGAAAAAAATAAAATCCAGGTTAGCCCAATAATTACTAAAAGTTTGTATTGATTCATGAATCAGGAAAAAACGCTTTGCGGGCAAAAGTATTATCTTTTAGTGATATTTAACTTGTCAATTATTGCATGTGCAACTTCAAGTGTTTCAAAATTATCGGAGTGAGTTCTAAGTTGAAGTGCATGATTATTAATTGATTGAGCAAAATATTCGAGCTCTCTTTTAATCATATCAGGTGCTTTTTTAGATTTTGCAGTTTTTAACACTTGTTCCTGATTATCAGGTACACTGGAATTTGACATCGAAATTTTAAAAGTTTCTAAATCAATACCAAATGTTTGATTTTTTTGAAAAAAGCTAATTTTATTCCCTTGTTCAGATTCAAAATTTCCGCAAACCATATTAAAAACACAACCGTTTGCAAATTCAATCCTAACATTTATGAAATCTACCAAAGATGAATGCAAACAAGCTCCGGTTGCTCTCACTCGCATCACTTTTGATTTTACCATATTCATCACCAATTCCAAATCAGTGATTAATAAATCAAAAACCAAATTTTCAGTGCTGTAATTAATTACATTGGCATCAAAGCGACTAGATTCAATATAAAAAGGCTGGTCAACTAATCTTTTTAGTAATTGGTAATTAGGATGAAATTTTTGGTGATGAGAAACATACAATTGCACATTTGCTTCATCTGCCAGTTTATTTAACTCCTTTGCTTCATCCAGGCTTTCACTTAAAACCTGTTTTACAAATACATGTTTAAGGTTTCTGATAGCACTGGATGCATATTGATAATGAGTGCCAACCGGTGATAAAATACTGATGGCATCTGCCCTTCTGATTAAGTCATCAAAATCATCGAAGCGACTTATAGAACATGTACTTTCCAACAATCTGGAGCTTTCCTCATCATGATCATAAAAACCAACCAGATTAAACTCCTTGATTTCAAGAAGTTTTTCTATCTGCTTTTTGCTTTTTTCGTTGGCACCAACAACAGCGATTTTGATCATTTTGGGTTTTATCTCAAAACAAAAATATCTTTACTAAACTCTTTAATTGCGACATTGACAGATTAGATTTTAACAAGTTAGCATACGTTTATCAGATAAAATATACACTTCAAAGTGAAAATTCAGCTATTGTTAAAAATTCGGGACCAAAAATTAAACTTTGAAGGCTTTAATTCGTGGTATGATTGAATTGACGAAAGACCAGGATACCTATAAAGACAAAGGAGCTAGAAAACGACTTATTGAGGAACTCAAACAAAAAGGGATTATCGACAAATCAGTTCTTGAGGTGATGTTAAAAATTCCTCGTCACTTATTCATACACAAAGATTTCAGGTCGCATGCTTACCAGGACAAAGCATTTCCAATTGGAAGCGGACAAACTATTTCACAACCTTATACAGTTGCTTTTCAAACCCAGATTTTACATATAGAAAAAGGTGATAAAGTATTAGAAATTGGCACTGGTTCTGGTTATCAAGCAGCAGTATTAATAGAAATGGGCGTTAATTTGGTAACAATTGAAAGACAGGAAGCACTCTATCTTAAAACAAAAAAACTTCTAACAGATTTAGGCATGAAAGCCAATTTTATATTGGGTGATGGCTCTTTAGGTAAATATGAAGATGGACCATTTGATAAAATTATAGTTACTGCAGGTGCTCCAAAAGTACCAATGGCCTTGGTAAATCAACTAAAAATTGGAGGAATAATGATTATTCCTGTTGGCAATGAGGAGGAACAAATTATGCATTCACTGGTAAAAAAAGCTGATGGAGAAATTGAAGCAATTCCATTAACAAAGTTCAGATTTGTTCCTTTAATCGGGGAACAAGCTTGGTAAATTTAAATGAATTTAAATTATTGTAACTTTCAGAATTGTAAGACAATGATATATTTGTGTTAAATTATTAATTGTACCAAATAATGAACAAACTTTTCAAAAAATCTATTTTACTATCTGCTTTTGCTTTAGCAAGTACATTTGCATTTGCCCAAAAACCGGGTGAAGGAGAAAAAACAGCCGAGGTGCTTTTAAACCTACAAATTGGAGATAGTCCTCTTAGTTATGGCTTAAATAGCAATGGTGGAGGTGCTCCGGCTGAAATTCGTTTACGTTATTTTCTTTCAGATATGGGCGCAGTTCGCTTACGTCTTGGTCTTGGTGGAGGTTCAACTACAACTAATATCGCCGGTTCAGGAGTTGATGCAACTGTAAAAACAACAAATGGTTTCGGATTGGCATTTTTCCCTGGTTATGAAATGCATTTTGAAGGAACAAATAAACTTTCTCCTTATGTAGGTGCTCAATTGGGTATTACAATGATTGGAGGAAGAACAATTGCAGTAACCAATGCAATCAACCCAACCCCACAAATTGGTGATGTGATTGAAGGAAATAAATATGATGAAAAAACCGGTTCAACATTTGGATTTAGTGCCGGATTAATGATGGGAGCCGATTACTATTTATTTGATGGAGTTTATATTGGGGGTGAATTTGGATTGGGCTTGTTTAGTATGAGTAGTACCGGTGAAGGAGAAATCAAAACTACTTTAAGTGGAGGTTCACCAACAACAAGCAAAATTTTAGGAAGTAACTCTAATTCTTATTTTGGAGCATCTGCTGGTGGTGTGCGTTTAGGTATTAAATTCTAAAAAGTATCTTGTTATAACAAAAAAAGCCGGGATTCCGGCTTTTTTTGTTATATTCCTTGTGTTAAAATCCTCTTCTAAACTAATTACTTCAATAGAAATATTAGCTTTTCTGGATTTTGCCTATTATACCATATTAAGAGAATAATTATAAGATCAGAATCAATTCTATAAAAAACTGAATTCCGGTCTGAAACTAATTTTAAGATATCAAAATAACCCTTTTATTTTCCAGCTTTGGGGAACTTTTTTAGATTATTAACTCCATTAATAATTAAATCAAATAATTTTGAACTATAATGCTTGTTGCCATTTTGAATTATATAAAAATCAAGTACCTGAACTAAACTTTCATTAGCGGTTTTGTTCCATTTTATTTTGTACTCAACCATATTTTAGTCTGTTTTATTAAATCATCATGATTCAAAAAATTTTCTTCTGATTCGAGCAAACTTTTATCTAATACTTGTTTAATTATGGGATTTAATTTACTTCCGGCGTCAACCTTAATACCTAGTTCTGATAAAACTACGAGTGCTTTTTTTCCCAATTCAGTATTGTCACCTATTTCAATTGTATGAATCATTAACCAAATTTAAACATCTTACAAAACAAAATCTAAAAAAATGGTGCTACTATTTTGGCATTTAATTAATTTATATAACTGTAAATCATCTAAAATATTTAAGTCGATTTACTCCTGATTCCTTCTCATACTTCTTTCAACATCTCTTTCTTTGATGCTTTCTCTTTTATCAAAAGCTTTTTTTCCCTGTGCCAAAGCTATCTCTAACTTCAAAAACCCTCTTTCAGATTCAAATAGTTTAATTGGTACTATTGAAAATCCTTTTTCTTTTGATTTGAATTGAAGCTTGGATAGTTCTGCTTTTTTCAATAAAAGTTTTCTTACTCTTAATGTCTCATGGTTATTGTATGAACCTTGTTTGAAGGTTCCGATATTCATTCCACGCACATACAATTCATCGTTTTTAAAGAAACAAAATGCCTCATTT
>JBIPMI010000154.1:0-7321 GCA_044369215.1 Bacteroidia bacterium
TTCACCCATTTTGTTGCAAAAACCCATGGCATTCCATTTATCAGCATAGACAACATGCAGGTAATGGACAGATGTAAGTTGGATATTGAGATTGAAGATGATGAAAAATCGAATTACCGACTGGCCAAAAATATTGTAAAAGCAAAGGTTCCGGGTGCTGAGCAATACTTTATCAGTTCGTTTTTTGAAGCTGAAATCAGCAAAGAAAATACACAATTGGTTCCACCTATCATTCGTCAGTCTATACAAGAAGCAAAAGTGGAAAAAGGCAATCATATTTTAGTTTACCAATCAACAGGAGCCGGACGAAAATTGATTGAAATCCTGAAGAAATTAAAAAAAGAACAATTCATTGTTTATGGTTACAATGTTGAAGAAGAAGATGAAAATGTAATCTTGAAAAAGTTCTCAGAAACTGAATTCATAGAATACTTTGCAAAATCAAAAGCAGTGATTGCCAATGGAGGATTTTCATTTATCAGTGAAGCCATTTATTTAAAGAAACCCATTTATTCTTTTCCGCTAGAAGGTCAGTTTGAGCAATACATGAACGCCGCATATATAGAAAAATGTGGCTATGGCAGACATTTCAACAAAATGAAAGAAGACCATTTAAAAGCTTTTTTGTATGATATTGAAATCTTTCAAAACAAACTGAATGCTTATCAACAAAAAGGAAATGAAGTATTGTTTGATAGGATTGAAACCTACTTAAACGAATTTGAAAAATCACAAAAATGATTGTTCGATTTGAAACATTAACACAGGAAATTTCTATTGATGAAAGCAATTATGAATTGCTCAATTCGATTGCATTAAAAAGTGCGAATGATGAAAAAGTAAGAGCCCTTTTATTGAAATGGTTTGGCAATGAAAATTTTGTTTTCAAAAGTTCGGGTTCTACGGGTAAACCAAAGGAATTTATATTTAGCAAAGAACAAGTCAAACTGAGTGCAGAAGCCAGTATAGAAGAATTTGGACTCACACAAAACGACCATTTGGCTTTATTAATGAATACTGATTTTGTTGGAGCAGCTATGTTGGTTATAAGGGCAGCTGTTTTAGATGCACGATTAAGTATATTGCCGATTCAATCGGCTTCAACTCTACACATACAAATCAAGCATGATTATACATTTTGTTCGATAGTTCCATTTCAAATGATGGAAAGTATCAAACAAGATGCAGATGCAATTATCAAACTAAAAAGATTCAAAAAAATACTACTTGGAGGTAACAGTATATCCTTAGAATTGGAGCAACTGATAAAAGAAAATGATTTAGAAGTATATCATAGTTATGGTATGACTGAAACACTTTCGCATGTAGCAATAAGAAAGATTGGTCATGGCGGCTATTTTAAGCCACTTAAGAACACTTTAATTAAACTAAACGACAATCAGTGCATCTGCATCAAAAACGATATTACAAATGATTGGTTAGAAACAAATGATATTGGTGAATTGAATGTTAAGGGAGAATTGAAAATAGTAGGAAGACGAGATTTTATAATTAATTCCGGTGGGATTAAACATTCACCTGAACAAATAGAAATTCGTATTCAAAACTATTTGAATTCTGAGTTTATAAAATGGAATGACTTTATGATTGGATGGAAGAAAAGTGAAAGCTTGGGACAAGAACTTATTTTGTTGATAGAAAACCAAGATATTGAAGAAAAGCAGTTTGAAAAATTGAAAAATCACTTGAGGAATTTTGATGAAAAACATGCATTTCCGAAGAGTTGGAAACGAATAAATTCATTTATTAGAACAGAAAACGGGAAACTGGACAGAATAAACACAATTGAATCGTCTCAAAATCAATAATTTAGACTAATAATAATTTGTTTACCAAAATAGATGTGGTAAAGCCAATCAAATTTTTAAATTCGCGTAAAGTTAAATATTAATATTATGTATTGGACACTTGAACTTGCTTCTTATCTGGATGATGCGCCATGGCCAGCAACCAAAGATGAATTGATTGACTATTCAATCCGCTCGGGAGCACCTTTGGAAGTGATAGAAAACCTGCAGGAACTCGAAGATGATGGAGAACCATTTGAAACCATCGAAGAGATCTGGCCGGACTATCCAACCAATGAAGATTACTTTTACAACGAAGATGAGTTGTAAAACAAAGGGCTGATTCATATTATGAGTCAGCCCTTTTTATTGGATTAAATTAATTCTTTTAAATTTCTTCGTTGAATTCCTCTTCTACCATTCCGTAATTCTCCTTGTTATTGACAAAATCCGCTTGATAAGTTTCAAGTTGAGGATTTGTTTTCTCATGTAAGTTGATGCAATAACGTAAACCGGCTCCGGCACCAATTGATCGAACCAAACCTAATTCGAGTAACAAAGCAAAATCTCTTTGAATGGTTTTTCTGTTACAATCGAATTCATTTACCAATTCTTTAGTTGAAATAAAGCCTCTATGCTGAACAATGTACATGATAAGCTTCTGACGCTTATTTAATACATTCTCATCAATCTCTTTTAATTTGTAACCACGTTCGAAAACATAATTCATGATGTTTTTCTGGCGCGGATTTAATTTTTCGAAGTCAACTTGTTTTCTAAAAAATGTTCTCAGTAAATCCTTGATTTTAGCCAATTGATCCTGGTGCATTCTTAAACCAAAAACCAATTGATCATTTAAATTTACTTCATCAGATTTAGTTAGTTGAAGGTATTCATTTTTGTTGATGTACAATTCGTGTTCAAGGCTCATTAAACCAAATAAATCCATTTGCTTTTTAGCCATCCAGAAATATTGTAAAAGGCAAGCAACTTTTGGTTTAAGTTCCTCAAAAATATTTAGCGACATTAATTTAAAATGCAACATCCACGATTGTACTATAGGATGAAATTCATTGTCGTTATTCAAAAATTCGAATAAACCATCCAATTCAAGTTCGGTTTCAACATCTAATCTTTCTGGAAACTGAATATGGTTGCTAGAAAACAAATTAACATCACCATTTCCCTGGTAAAGTTCTAAAACCAGGATTCTATGCAATTTATAAAAAAGAGGTAAACTCAAAGGCTGCTCTAAACTTTCAAGTAACAAAGATTCCGCTTTACTAAAAACTTCGATTGCGCGTTCATTCAGGCCGCTCGCACGTAGGTTTTTATTGATAATATACTTTACAGTCTTTATTTCAATGAGGTTATGATCCAAAGCATTGGCATAATAGTTCCTAAGAATAGAACTATTCTGAGCCTCAATCGCTCTAATTTGCTCAGGCAAATCGATAAATTCATAGATATTCCTCAGCTCATCGTGTTGCCTGACACAATCGATGAAAGCATGGTCTGCAGAAATCTGTGGTTCGTACTTATTAACAAGAATCATTAAACACGAAACTAAGGCCTAATCCTATAGCCTTTTCATTGGCTTCTAAGTATAAGGCGGTGGATAGAATAGGAAAGGGGGGCCAATTCGTCCCTAAAAACGTGTAGAGCCTTGATAAATCAAGGCTCTACAAAGTTAAGAATTTTTAGACAGCCTTAAAAAAAGCTGTGAATAAATGAGAATGAAAGACTTAATTTCCGCCTAAAGCTTTGTATCGTTGCATACATTGTGCAGCATAATCAGCCTTACCTAATTTGGTAAATACATTAGCTAAATCGAACCAGGCTTGCGCATAATTTTGGTTAATGCCAAGTGCCGTTTGGTAAGCATCAGAGGCTTTTTCAAGACTTCCAACGTATTCATAACACTTCGCCAAATAGTAATAAACTTCAGGAATACTACCGCTATGTTTTGAAGCCATTTCAAATTGCTTGATGGCAGTATTGTAATCACCCAGATTCATATAACACAACCCGCTGTAATACCAGCTTTCTGTGACATTTTCTTTGTATTTTGTTGACTTGGCAAATGCTTCATTGGCTTTAGCAAAATCTCTTCTGTTAAAATGAACGATTCCTAAATTACTCCAAGCAGAAAAGTTTTCAGGATAAATTTCAATAGCTTTTTTTAACATCATTTCAGCACTATCTAATCTTCCTTTGTTTACTAACGCAAAACCTAAACAACGCCAGGTTTCTTCGTCTTTATCGGCATATCTTACTGCATTTTCGAAATACCAGATTGCAGAATCCAGGTTATTTTTTTCAAGCGCAGTATATCCCAAAGGCATAAAATTATTCTCTCTTTTTACGACTGCAGCTAATGGAATTCCGTCAGCCATAACAGTATAAACGGTGCCTTTTGGAGGAAATGAACCATTCAATAATTCATGCTGTGAAAATGTTCTAGTTGTCATAATTAAATAATCCCAGTTTTGTTTTTGTTCTTCACTTTCACGTGTCCAAACGAAATTTAATCTTGGATTGATTTGATGAGCCCAATAAGCAGCTGTGGTAATCTCATTATTAATTCCCACAACCAATGAATCTTTTGGATGCTGATTGGCAATCCATTCAGCAGCTTCTCTGCATGAATTAGAATAATAATCGGTTTCATAGGTGCCAAAAGCACCTTTTAATCCACCGGTAAATTCATTAAAATAAACGTATTGATTCGGGTGATTTTGAACAAACCACAAAGTAGGTTTTACAAATAATCCACCTAAAATAACAGCAACTGCAATAGCTACAACCTTATTTCTACTTAATAAATAATCATAAAAAACAGCAGCCAAAGGAACAGCGGATGATAGAATGAACAAGTAGTGCCTCCAACCGTTGTAATAATTCAGATTACTTAATTCAGCATATGCAATTGGGAACAAACTCATGAAAATTAACATGCCCCAGAAAGGTGCATTTTTCTCTTTTCTAACAAAAGGTAAAGCCAAAATACTACCAAGAAATCCAACTATTAAATAGATGGGATTACCAATACCCAAAAACTTCACTACATAGTACCAAGGTGCGGCGGTTAACATATACATGCGCTTTCCTTCAAACAACTCTACATTGTTTGTATAAAAGGCATTTTCTGATGCTTTTGCATAAGCTTGATATGGATGAGTAATCGGGTTGTTTAATGCATAAGGCCAAACCAAAATTCCAACTATATAAGCAACTATGGTTACTACAAGGAAGATTTTTGCATAAGGAAGAATTAGTTTGAAAGCATTTTCTTTTTTCGACCTCAATTTATTCAACCATAAAACCGCCAGAAACAAACCAAAATAGGCAATAATTAACAATGCTCCTACCCTTGAAGCAATACCCATTCCTATACCAACACCCAACCAAACTTCATGAGAAAATTTCGGGAAAGGCATTTTTCTGAGCACCTTTACAAGGAATAAACCTGAAAAAGCAAAACCCAGTGCAAAAGGAATATCCGTTGGATTGTTCATGGAATTACCAAACCAACCCGGATTAAAAAACATGAATAAAAGTGCAAGAACTGCGGCTCGCCATGAAGCCAATTCGAAAGCAATTAGCGAGACAAAAACCAATCCTAAAAATCCATATAAAGAATTGATAAAATGCCTGGTTTCAAAAACTCCGGTACCTAACCAATTGTATGTAAATGCAGAAACAGTGTTTATTTGCTCTCCATAAAAACGGTAAGCCTGACGAATGTATTCTGCGCTATTAGCAGGTTCAGCCAAAGCAGCAGTATCAGAACCAAAAGTTGTGATGTAACGATAAGCTAATTGAGAGTAATCATTGTGAGCTTTTTCATCCCAGGTGCTGCCAAAATCCTGACTTAACATTGGCATAAAAATGAATGCCAATCCAAAGAATATAAAATACAATAAACGATAGAAACCACTATTGCCATTAGCCAAAGAGATGCCATCCTTTTTAATTCTGAACAAACTATCAGAAATAAAATAATGCCATCTTAAGCTAAAAACTGCTGTAAACAAACTTCCAAAACCAGGTTTATTTGGTTTCTCTGTTTGAATTTGAACTTCAGCTATTGAAATATTATTTGCATTGATTGCATACACCATTTGTAACCAATTGTTACAAGATGCAAACTCATTATCAAATAAAGATTTTAGATTTCCTGTTTTAGTAAAGAAAGCACTTGAAAAATTATCGCGCAGATTTAATGGAGTAAAAATTCTTGCAAATGCATTTACTACTTTTCCTGAAGCTGTTTTTTTGTTTTTATCAATCTGATTTAACACAAGCAAAGTTGAATTTGCAAGCGTTTTTTTATGGGCATTAAATCCTTGAATCAGGTTTGAAACAGGATGATGTGTATCAGCCAAAAACAAAGTATAAGCACCTGTAGCTTTTTCGGCAGCCAAAGCAGCCTGAGCTCCCAAACCTTCATTACCTGAATAAACAAATAATTTTCCTTTTTGAATCCATTCTTCTAAAGGTTTTGTATTTAAACTTCCCGCCTGTAAACAATGAACTTCTATGTCCAACTTACTTTTTTGGAAGAGGTTCTGAATACCAGAAACAAAAGTTTCATTGGTGTTTTTCGCATTAATTAAAACGGAAACACGTGATTCATTTAACACACTCATTTTTTATAAACTTGGGATTTATTTTTTCTCAAATACAAAAAGGTTATTCAATCCTAATTGAAACTTTTTATTAACCAATAATTTGAATAATGATTCATTAAAAATTTCTTTGGTATCACCCGGCTTGTAACCATAATGTTCCTCTAAACTCATTCCATCGATTAACTTTAATTTTGTTAAAATATCAAGAATGGTATCAACCTGTGGAGATGGAACTGTGATAATAACTCTTCCACCCGGTTTTAGGTAATTGAAACAATTCAAAGCCAAACTCTTTTGGAGCTCAGTTGGTATATGTTCTAAAACAGCCAGCATTGTAATTACATCATAACTTTGACCACTTGGAGAAACTTCAGGAAAATAACCTGGAATTAAAGTATAATTATTCTTTTCTACTCTTTCTTTAAGTGTTGGGTCGATACCAAAACCATGGCTGATAATTCCATCCAAAGCATCAAACATTACACCATCAACACTACCAATATCAAGAACAGTATCACCCTTTTTTATGAAATCCTTTGCTTTGTTAATTCTAACTTTTTGCAAATACCTATCAATTGCCTTCATTCAACTATTTTTTATTTACACTCAAAACACCTAAAAAGAAACTCGATAAAACTGTTTGTAAACCAATGATGATTGAAACCACACTTGGAATAACAACCCTTAAGATTTTAGGATAATCAAGTTGTCCAAAATGACTTTGTTCCCAAACATAAAGTGAATAGAAAGTGCCTCCCAATCCGGCCATAAATACAATTAAACCAATAATCAAACCCATTTCGACACTGAATTTTTCTATCATTCTTTCAAGAGAATCTTTCACCGGTAAAAAACCGGCTTCTACTGCATAGGTTCTGG
>JBIPMI010000155.1:0-7272 GCA_044369215.1 Bacteroidia bacterium
GGCTGAAAAAAGAATTCTTGATATGTCAAGAGTTCATTCGACTTTCTAAAACCCAAAATCAGCGGAAAACCGCAAACGTTCTTTCTTTTATGGCATCCAATAAGTTATAACGTTTGTGGTTTTCTGTTCAATATTAATTGTATGTTAAATAGAAGATTCTTACGTGTCAAAGTTTTTCAAACTTTGTACAGTTTTGCTCAGGAAGAAAAACCTCTGGCACATTTGTACAAAAGAACCATGATTGGTAATCTTGAAAAAACTTATGAACTTTACCTGTTCTCACTTTCTTTTCCTTTGGAATTGAAATTTTTTGTTGAACAGGAACTCGAGCTACAAAAAGCAAAATATTTCCCACTTGAAAACCTTATTAAACCTTTGGATGCAATTAGGAATAATAAAGTTATCTCTTTAATGGAGGAAAACCTTCAGTTTCAAGAGGCGATTAAAAAAGTAAAACCTCGTTGGGTTGATTCTTTGGATTTCTCTAAAAAAATATTCAATGAATTAAAAACACTTCCATTTTTTCAAGAATACACATCTAAAATTACCCACACTTTTACCGAAGATAAAATATTTTTGGTGACAATTTTTGAACAACTTTTCTCTGATTCGGAGCAGTTTGAATCATATTTTGAAGAGGTTTATGTGAATTGGGAAGATGATCAGGTCTTAGTATTAACAAGCCTGCAGAAAGTTTTAAATCAATTAAAAGAGCCAAAACCAGAATTCTTGTTAGATGCCCATAAAGATGAGGATGAAGACTTGAAATTCATGAAGGATTTATTTGATTTAACCATCGAACATCATACAGATTTTAATGAATTAATTAATTCGAAAACCCAGAACTGGGATCAGGATAGAATTGCGTTAGTTGATATTCTTTTAATGAGAATGGCTCTTTGTGAAATTTTATTTTTCCCTTATGTACCGGTGAAAGTTTCTATTAATGAATACCTTGAATTGGCTAAACTCTACAGTACGCCCAATAGTCATGGATTTATTAACGGTGTTCTCGATAAAATCCAAATGCAATTAAGAAGCGAAAATAAGATTAATAAAATGGGTCGTGGACTCAATGAATAATTTCTTAACTACCTTAAACTTTGAAAATCAATCTGTCTTATTAAATTTGCTATTTATCAAAAAAAAATAAAATGAAAAGAATCTTATTTTTTGCCTTTACAATCGCGGCTTTTACTTTCTACTCATGTGATAGTAATCCAAAGGAAAAAGCTTCAACTAATTTGGTTGAAAACCCGGTTTCTGCTAATGATACTTCAGCTTCCGCCGCAGAAAATGCACCAATCATGACATTCACCGAGAATATTCATGATTTTGGTAAATTAACTGATGGGGAGGTTGTGACTTACAAATTCAAATTTGTGAATACAGGTAAATCTGATTTGCTCATTACCAATGCTTCTGCTTCTTGTGGTTGTACTGTTCCAAGTTATCCAAAAGAACCAATTGCTCCGGGTGTTGAAGCTTCAATCGATGTGCAGTTTAACAGCGCAGGTAAAGTTGGTATTTTTGACAAATCTGTAACGATCCTTGCTAATACAATTCCTTCTGAAACAATTCTTGCCATCAAAGGCGAAGTCTTAAATAAATAAATATGAATATACTGTTTTTAATGGGTCCTCCTGCTACTGGTGCAGGCTCTAATTCAATCATGAGTTTCTTACCTTTCATCCTCATTTTTGTTGTGTTTTACTTCTTTATGATTTATCCTCAAATGAAGAAAAATAAAGCTCAAAAGAAATTCAGAGAAGCTTTAGGTAAAGGAGATAAAGTTATTACAATTGGTGGTGTTCATGCAAAAATTATTGATGCAAATGAAACTACTTTTTTGATTGAAAGTGAAGGTACAAAATTACGTATCGATCGCACTGCTGTCTCTATGGAGGCTTCACAAGCTTTAAATGAGCCTAAAAAAGATACTAAGTAATAATTAATTTATGAAAGCTTATGAATTACAAGGTTTCCTTGTGATTTCATAAGCTTTTTTATTTCATTCTTTTGAGAAAAATCGGAATTACTGGTAATATAGGTAGCGGAAAATCTACTGTTTCTAAAATATTTCATGTTTTAGGAATTCCGGTTTATGATGCCGATTCAAGAGCAAAATGGCTCATGGCAAATAATCCTGAGTTGATTGTCCAAATCAAACAAATTTTTGGCAGTGAGGCTTATTTCAATGACAATTCTCTCAATAGAAAACATATTTCAGATATTGCTTTTGTCAATAAGTCGAAGTTAAATGAGTTAAATTCTGCTGTGCATCCTGCGGTTGCACAAGATTTTAAAAACTGGTCAAACAATCAAAGTTCAGATTATATTTTAAAAGAGGCTGCGCTTTTAATTGAAAGTAAATCTTACCTCGATCTTGATGAATTAATTTTAGTGAAATGCCCGATTGAAACCCGAATCCAAAGAACAATGAGCAGAGATGCTGTTGATAGGTCGAGTGTTGAAGCTAGAATAAACAACCAAATGTCTGAAGAAGATAAAGTTCCTTATTCGAATTATATCATCAATAATGATGGTAATGAATTGTTAATTTCCCAAGTTCTCAAAATCCATCACCAAATACTTGAAAAAGTTTAATTCCTGGCTATCAATTTTGATGGCTTTTTTTATGTTTCAATCTAGTATGGCACAAAATACAAAGCCTCATCTTAATCCTGATTTACCTTTTGTAAAAATGAATGTTTCAGGTAATATTAAAGATTCTAAAAACAGGTTTGTTAATCAATACAATCCCTTCGAGCCTAAAACTGCCGATTTGTGGAAATGGCAGCGTGAAACTAATCCTCAAAAATCACTAAAAACCAAAGGCAATTCTGGACTAGATTTAAAACCTGATACTAATTTCTTTCATTCAAAAAATGATGGAATGATTTGGCTTGGACATGCTTGTTTTTTCATTAGAATTAATGGTGTTTCAATTTTAATCGATCCGGTTTTAGGTAATGCAGGTCCTGTTAAACGCCGATCTGATTTACCTTTTGCTATAAATGATTTAAAGAATATAGATTTTGTTCTCATATCTCACGACCACCGCGATCATTGTGATAAATCCAGTTTGAAATCTTTAAAGAAGAATAATCCTAAAATGATAATTCTTACCGGATTAAACATGGCACCTCTATTAAAATCTTGGTTAGGAAACGATATTCAAATTCAGGAAGCTGCCTGGTACCAAACCTATTCTCAAGCTAAGTTAAATGAGGCTGGTATTAGTCTTCATTTTATGCCCTCACGTCATTGGAGTAAACGTGGTTTATTTGATACCAATACTAGATTGTGGGGCGGATTTATGTTACAATCGGATATTTCTAATATCTATTTTAGCGGAGATACAGGGTATGATTTACACTTAAAAGAAGTTGGTGACCTTTTCTCAAAAGTTGATTTCTGCATAATTGGTGTTGGAGCATACAAGCCTGAATGGTTTATGGCATCAAATCATATTTCACCCCAAAATGCTTATAAAGCCTTTAAAGAAATGGGTGCCAATAAAATGATACCGATGCATTATGGAACTTTTGACTTAAGTGATGAACCGATGTTGGAACCCCGTCAGATTCTAAAAGATTTGCAAATAAATGATAATGGCATTTTATTACCGGCTTTGGGTGAAGCTATTTTATTTCGTTAGTTTATGAATATTATAAAACTATTTAGCTTTTTATTGATTGTTTTGGGATTGATTTCCTGTAGTTCTCATCAAAATCACTTAGAGTTTAAAATTCAATTATTAGGAACAAATAATCAAAATGATATCAGGATTTTAAAAGATAGAATTTTTGAATTATCCGGAGAAACTCCTCAAATCTCTGAATTGCCCAATTCAATATTTCAATTTGAACTGAATTCATTTCAGGATTCTGCTTTAATTTTTCAGGCTATTCAAAATCAAGGTAATTTTGAAATATGTGAGTCTTTTGGTTTGTTAGAATTATATCCAATATTGGTAAAAGTAAATACAGAATTAATTGGTTTAAATAATTTACCTCAATCTCTATTAATTGATACTTCTGTTTTTGCAAAGAATAATCCTTTGTTCTCCATTCTAATGCCAAACACTGCTGAGGAAAGTTCTTTGTCATCAGGCAATCCTATAATCGGATATGTGATGTTAAAGGATACTTCCACCTTGTTCAACATATTTAAACTAACAACTTCAAGATTGATTTTACCTCGTGGTCTCAAATTCGAACTTGGAAAAATTGTGAATGAAAATGTTTATCCCATTTATGCTAAAAAACAACCTTTATTTGATGATTCAAATATTCAATCGAAGATGTTTGAAAAGGTAAGTGTAGGAAAAACTGAAGATAGGGAGGATTTTGAAATCAATATTACTTTGAAATCTCCTTACAAAAAGTTGTTTGCAGATTTAACAAAAAGAAATATCCAAAAGGGTTTAATCATGAGTTTAGATAATGCAGTTCTTTCTGCCCCAATTGTTCAATCAGAGGTATCAGGAGGTAGTTTTATCATCAATTCAAATTTTACTCAAAAAGAGGCCTTATTTATTGCAGCTTGTTTAAAAACAGGCGTTTTAACAAATCAACCTATCGTTCAGGATTTCGGATTTGTTAAAAATAATTAAGCGAGAATTTTAAGTTTAGCGAATTTCAAAACCAACATTTTTTTTCCATTTCCTTCAAAATCAATATTGGCTTTTTTATTGTCGCCGGCACCTTCAACACTTAGCACAATTCCTTTGCCAAATCGTTGATGTTCTACATTCATTCCGGTTTGTAAATTACTGGTATCGTCACCTACAAAATTAGGGTCGGGTGCAGGAGAAGCAGCTGCTGTTTTTGAAAAGCTGGTTTTAACAGGATTTAGAACCTTCTTTTGTAATCCACTTACTGACCTGCCAGGAGAATCAGAGATTTTATTTTCTTTAAAAGTTCCTTTAGAGTTAAACAAACTTTCAAAACTTAAAAACTGAGGGTCTATTTCCTGAAGAAATCTACTTGGTTCAGCATTAATAATCGAACCAAATTTGAATCTGCTTGTTGCAAAACTTAGAGTAAGTCTTTTCATCGCTCTGGTTAGTGCTACGTAAAATAACCTTCTTTCTTCTTCAAGTTCTTGTCTGCTGTTTAATGCTAATTGTGAAGGGAATAAATTTTCTTCCAAACCTACAACATAAACGTATTTAAACTCCAAACCTTTAGCCGAGTGAATGGTCATTAAACTTACATGATCTTTATCTAAATTTTTGTCGTTGTCATCGTTTGTAAGTAAGGCAACATTCGACATAAAATCAGCCAGTTTGTTTGGTTGTAAAACACCATCTTCATCAGCAGTTTCTTCTACACTAAATTCTTTTATACCGCTTAAGAGTTCTTCAATGTTTTCGTACCTAGCAATACCTTCAACAGTTTTATCTTCGTATAAATTTTTCAAAACACCACTTTGTTTAGCAATATGCATGGCAACATCGTAAGCGTTCTTGTCCATTTGTACCTGAAAACTTTTTATCATGGTTACGAAGTCTTCAATAACGCTTCCTCCTTTTAATCCAAACTGACCAATATTCTCAATTACTTCCCATAAGCTAACTTTGTTATGGTCGGCAATAATGGTAATTTTTTCCATGGTCGTTTTACCAATTCCTCTTACAGGATAATTGATAATTCTTTTTAAAGCTTCTTCATCTTTTGGATTAAGAACAACTCTAAAATAGGCCAATAAATCCTTGATTTCTTTTCTTTGGTAGAACGACATTCCGCCATAGATTTTGTAAGGAATATTGCTTTTTCTCAAAGCTTCCTCCATTGAACGGCTTTGAGCATTTGTTCTGTAAAGAATAGCAAAATCATTGTTCATGACATGGCTGTTCATCTTTTCCTGAAAAATTGAAGATGCAACCAGCTTACCTTCTTCATTATCAGTCAGAGCTTTCATTACCCTGATTTTTTCGCCATTTTCGTTATCTGTCCAGACATTCTTTTTTATCTGGTCTCTGTTTTTTTCGATAACACTTGAAGCAGCGTTAACAATGTTTTGAGTGCTTCTGTAGTTTTGTTCAAGTTTAAATGTTTTAACATCCGGAAAATCTCTTTGAAAGCCCAAAATGTTTTTGATATTCGCGCCTCTAAACGCATAAATACTTTGGGCATCATCACCAACAACTGCGATATTTTGATGTACTGCAGATAGTTTTTTTATAATCATGTATTGAGCATGGTTGGTATCCTGAAACTCATCAACCATGATATACCTAAACAAATGTTGGTACTTATTCAAGGTGTCTAAGTGATTAGCAAATAGTTTGTAAGTATTCACCAATAAATCATCGAAGTCCATTGCACCGGCTCTAAAACAACGGTCTTGATAGGTTTTAAAGATTACTCCGAATTTCGGTCTGCCGCTTGAATTGTCATTTTCAGCCAATTCATCATTCATTAAATATTCTTCAGCTGTTATCAAAGAGTTTTTTGCAGATGAAATTCTGCTTAATAAACCTGCCGGTTTGTAAAGTTTATCATCAAGTTTCATTTCATTGACAATGGTTTTCAACAAACTTTTGCTGTCATCACTATCATAGATTGTAAAATTTCTTGGGTAACCAATTTTATCTGCTTCTGATCTTAATATTCTGGAGAAAATACTATGAAATGTACCCATCCAGATGTTTTTAGCTTCAGTACCAACTGCAACTTGAACACGGTGACGCATTTCTTTTGCAGCTTTATTCGTAAATGTTAATGATAATATTTGAAAAGGATCTACGTCATGCCTAAGCATATGTACGATTCGGTAAGTAAGTACGCGAGTTTTTCCGGAACCTGCGCCGGCCACAATCATAACAGGTCCGTCTATTTGTTCAACTGCAGCTCTTTGAGCTTCATTTAATGTTTGAAGATAATCCACATTGCGAAAATAACCTCGTTGATTGGGTTATTCGCTTTAAGATTTCAACATCCTTTCAATAGGGATGTTTCCAATTTGGTTTATTTCTGTAAAATCAATCTCAGGATGTGGGTTGAACATCGAACTGATAAAGAAAAATAGAGAAGCTGGAGGTAATACAATCATATACATGAGGTAAATGATATATCCTTTGTATCCATAATGTTGATATTTTTTGAATAATTCCACCTTTCGAATTTAATTTCTTATTCCCATTGTAAAATATGGTTTTCAGTTACTTATCTACAGTCAAATTTAGGTATATAATTTTGTGGACACAAGAGTGGTGGATAAAAATTGATAATTGGTAGATTTGAATTTGTAGTAGGACTATTT
>JBIPMI010000156.1:0-7256 GCA_044369215.1 Bacteroidia bacterium
TCACTAGCGTTGCGTTGTTTTTAGTTTGAGTTCTCTGAAACCCTTGACAGTCCATTGATACAGCCGTTTTGTGGGTGACCACGATTTGAAATTTGTTTCTGCTTTCCTTTGTCTAAATCACTGATTATGAATAAAGGAAAAATGATTTTCTCTCAAATCATGGAGCTAGCCTCCCCCGTTGCCTTTCGAAGGAGTGTTAGTAAATTTAATGGCAATCATAAAGTTAAAGACTTCACTTGTTGGAGGCAGTTTCTTTGTAAAGCATTTGGTCAATTAACTCACCGAGAAAGTATGAGTGATACAATGCTTTGTCTTCAATTAAACTCAGATAAATTGTATCACCTTGGAATTGGCAGGTTGGTAAATATCTCAACATTGTCAAGAGCAAATGAAAGCAGAGATTGGCGCATATTTGAAGATTTTGGCATTAAACTAATCCAACAAGCTAAAACACTTTATGAAGGCGACAATCAATTAGAAGTTGATCTTAAAGGTGACATTTTCGCATTGGATTCAACGACTGTTGATTTGTGCCTTGAGGTATTTTGGTGGGCTCACTTTAGAACTACAAAAGCTGCTGTTAAAATTCATACTTTACTTGATTTAAAAACCTCAATTCCCGACTTTATTTATATTTCAAATGCAGATGTTCATGATGTAAATATCTTGGATTTAATTTCGATTCAAAAAGGCGGCTATTATATTATGGACAAGGCCTACGTCGATTTTGAAAGGTTATACCGAATTAGAACTGAGATGGCTTTTTTTGTTGTTAGAGCCAAAGAAAATATGAAATTTAAACGTATCTCTTCCAGAGTGCCAGATAAAGAAGCTGGCATCATTTGTGATCAAGATATTATACTTACAGGTATCATAACAAGTCAAAAGTATCCTGAACGATTAAGGCGAATTAAATATCACGATGCTGAGTTCAATATAACATTTGTTTTCCTGACCAATAACTTCCACCTCAAGGCAATAAATGTAACCAAATTATACAAGCATCGTTGGTATGTCGAATTATTCTTTAAATGGATCAAGCAGCACTTGAAAATAAAATCCTTTTGGGGGCAAAATGAAAATGCCGTAAGAATTCAAATTTGGGTTGCAATATCAGTTTATCTGTTGGTAGCGATAGCAAAGAAAAAACAAAAAATTGAACAACATTCTCTGTATGAAATTCTACAATACATAAGTGTCTCTCCATTCGAAAAGAAGCCCCTTGGTGAAGTATTTTTAAACAATGGAAATCAAGAAGTCAATGAACAAAATACTAATCAACTGAAATTCAATCTGTAAAGACGCAACGCTAGTGATGTTGATTTTATAAATCAACAAAAGGGATATGTATTATTTGGTAGCATGTATATTGGCGTTCCTTCGTTTTTATACCTAACTACTAATGGCGGACTTTCATTTGATTTGGATACAAGTTATTACAAAGCATCCCTCCATAAAAGCATTAACCAAGTTCAGTTTTTAGATGATAATACCATAGTGTTGTTTGATGGTTATTATGAGTCGAGCCTAATTCGTTCTTTTAATGGCGGCCAAACTTGGGAAATGTGGTTGAATAGTTTGGTTGCACATTATTTTCAATTGCATCGCTGCAATGACACTAAATGGTATTTAATTGGCATTCCTGGTGATGGTTTTTCTAGTTATAGTTTTCCAATTCCTGATAGTCTTTGGACTAAAAATGGATTGGAATTTACGAGTGGTTGTCACAACGGAGCGCCTGATTGCATTAGGGTTTTTAGAGATGGCGACCGCGATAGAGCCACTGATTTTATAGCGAAACAAATTGATACTTTAACTAAAATTTGTGGCAACATTACTGCTATTCAAGAAGCAGTAAAAGAAAATCAAATCTTATATTATCCAAATCCTACTAAAGATATTTTAACAGTGAGTGGCAGAATGAACGAGCCTTTTAGTTTAACGAACTTAACAGGTGAAAAGATAGTATCTGGAATTATTGATGAATTGGAATACGACATTTATTTACAAGAGCTTCCTAATGGAATATACATACTGAGAATTGGTAATAAGTACCAGAAAATATTGAAACAATAATTAGATTAAAGTAGATTGTATAAATTGTGTTATAGAAAAAGGTCACATTCCATTCTCCATTCATTTTTTTTTAATTTTTTTATTCAAAGGTTCATCTGTTATTTTTTTATAACCCTAAAAATTGATTTAGCTCAATAAAATCAATAACCTGGCTCATTTTTTTAGATTTAAAATGCAGAAAAATAATTAGATTCTGCCACTTTAAATGACGTGATTTTTTGAAGAGAATCGCCTCTTTTGGAACATTTGTTACAAGATTTCTTACCTTAATTGTTCATTTTTGAATTTATAGATTTTATACATGGAAATACTTGGATATTTATTAGCAGCCTTAGTTGGGGTTTCTTTGGGTTTAATTGGTAGTGGTGGTTCTATTTTAACCGTACCTATTTTGGTTTATATTATGGGAATTAGTCCGGTTGCCGCAACAGCTTATTCTTTATTTATAGTTGGAAGCACTGCATTGGTTGGTGGTGTGCAAAATGCCATAGAAAAAAGAGTAGATTTTAAAACAGTAATGATTTTTGGCATTCCATCTTTTTTGGCTGTTTATGGAACAAGAATGTGGTTGGTTCCGCATATTCCAGATAGTTTGTTTTCGGTATCTGGTTTTGAAATCACTAAACCCATTGCATTGATGTTATTGTTTGCTATTGTAATGCTAATGGCTTCTTATTCTATGATAAAACCAAGTAAGAATAAAGCAGTTGCTGATGAAAATGCGCCAAGAGTTTATAATTATCCAATGATTTTATTAGAAGGAGCCGTAGTGGGTATTTTAACAGGATTGGTTGGCGCTGGTGGCGGATTTTTAATTATTCCAGCTTTGGTTTTATTGGCAAAAATGCCTATGAAATTAGCAGTGGGTACTTCCTTATTTATTATAGCTATTAAATCTTTGTTTGGATTTGTTGGAGATATTCAATCGGGTATGGTGATAGATTGGGTGATGTTGGGATTTTTTACTGGATCAGCAGTATTAGGAATTTTTATGGGTATTTATTTATCTAAGAAAATTGATGGAGCCAAATTAAAAACAGGATTTGGCTGGTTTGTATTAATCATGGGTATTTACATTATTACTAAAGAACTTTTTTTTAAATAGATTTACTTTGTTTTTGTAAGCGTAATTTTTCAAAAGCAAGTTTTTTTTAGCATACATTTTGAATTTTAATCAATAGAATATGAATATAGAACAAATTTATACTGGATGTTTAGCACAAGGTGCTTATTATATTAGAAGTAATGGAGAAGCGGCTATTATTGATCCATTAAGAGAGGTACAACCTTACTTAAATAGAGCAGAAAAAGACGGGGTGAAAATCAAATATATTTTCGAAACACATTTTCATGCAGATTTTGTAAGTGGTCATTTAGATTTAAGTCAAAAAACGGGTGCTCAAATTGTATTTGGTCCAACTGCCAATCCGGAATTTAATGCTGTTATTGCATTAGATGAACAAATTTTTGAAATAGGAGCTATCAAAATTAAAGTATTACATACGCCTGGGCATACCATGGAAAGTTCTACTTATTTATTAATTGATGAAAATGGTAAAGACCATTGTATTTTCAGTGGTGATACTTTGTTTATTGGTGATGTAGGTCGTCCAGATTTAGCGCAAAAAGCAGCATCAATGACACAAGAGCAATTAGCAGCAACTTTATTTCATTCATTAAGAAATAAAATCATGGTATTGGCTGATGATGTGATTGTATATCCTGCTCATGGTGCCGGTTCTGCTTGTGGTAAAAATATGAGTAAAGAAACTGTTTCAACCATTGGTGAGCAAAAAATCAACAATTACGCTTTACGTTCAAACATGACAGAAGAGGAGTTTGTAAAAGAAGTAACAGATGGTTTATTACCTCCTCCGGGATATTTTGGAATGAATGTGGCCATGAATAAAAAAGGCTATCAAAGTTTTGATTCTATTTTAAACAATGGAATGCGTGCTTTGGAGCCTTCAGCATTTTTGGCTGGGGCAGAAGAAAGTTCTGCTTTAATTTTAGATACAAGAGCAGCTGCTGAGTTTTGCAAAGGTTTTGTTCCTCAAAGTATCAATATTGGTTTAAATGGAGATTTCGCTCCTTGGGTTGGTTCTATGATTGTAGATGTAAAACAAGTCATTTTATTAGTAACTGATTTAGGTAAAGAAGAAGAAGCTGTAACCCGATTAAGCAGGGTTGGTTTTGACAATGTAATTGGTCATTTAAAAGGAGGATTCCCTGCTTGGGCTGCAAGTGGAGAAGAAGTAGATACAGTAAACAGAATCAGTGTTGAAACATTTGCATCTCAGGTTAAAATTGGTGAAACTCCTGTTGTTGATGTGCGCAAAGAAACTGAATATGCTGCTGAACATGTTGAAGAAGCATATAGCAAACCATTGGCTTATATCAACGAATGGATTAAAGATGTAAATCCTGAAGAGCATTTCTTTTTACATTGCCAAGGTGGATATAGAAGTATGATTGCTGCCAGTATTTTACAGGCTAGAGGTTATAGGAATTTTACAGAAGTTGAAGGTGGCTTTGCTGCCATTGTAAAAACAGAAGTTCCTAAAACTAATTTTGTTTGTCAGAGTAAGGTTCTGAAATTGAAATAAATTTTATTAATTAGAAACAATTATATCAACCATCACATGACATTAATTGAATGGATTTCTCAACCCTGGCCCTGGTATGTGGCTGGTCCGCTAATCGGACTAACAGTACCAACGCTGTTAATCATTGGAAACAAAAGTTTTGGTATCAGTTCTTCGATGCGCCATATCTGTGCAGCTTGTATTCCTGCTAATCTCCCTTTTTTTAAATATGATTGGAAAAAAGAAGTTTGGAATTTATTTTTTGTATTGGGGATTTTTTTAGGTGCAGTTGTTTCAGTTAGTTTTTTAAGTAATTCATTGCCAATAAGTGTTAATCCTAAATTGGCCGATGAACTTAAATTGTATGGTATAACTGATTATTCGGGTTTAATGCCGGTTGAGTTGTTTACATGGATGAATGTATTCACCTTAAAGGGTTTTATAATGATTGTTGTTGGTGGTTTTTTAATTGGATTTGGAACCAGATATGGCGCAGGTTGTACAAGTGGACATGCCATTATGGGTTTAAGTACTTTACAATGGCCATCCTTAGTTGCAACTTGTTGTTTTATGGCCAGCGGTATTTTAATGGCCAATTTTGTATTACCATTTATTTTAAATTTATAATCTAATTTCATGACAAATTCAGATACTATCAATCTATCAAATGAAGACCAGGATTTATTGTTAAGAGAGCAAGATGCCATGTGTGTGAATGAAAGTAAACTGACACATAAATGGTACCATAATTTAAAATATGTTCTTGTTGGATTAGGCTTCGGAATTATTTTTGTAAAGGCCGAAATCATCAGTTGGTTTCGAATTCAGGAAATGTTTAGATTCCAATCTTTTCATATGTTTGGAATCATTGGAAGTGCTGTTGTAGTTGGAATGATTTCAGTTTTCATTATTAAAAAATTCAACATCAAAACCATTTATGGAGAAACAATAGTTTTTCAAACCAAAGAATTTAATAAAGGAAATATTTATGGAAGTATACTTTTTGGATTAGGTTGGGCCATTACAGGTGCTTGTCCGGGGCCTCTATTTGCTCAAATAGGAAGTGGTGCTACAGTGGTTTTGATAACGTTATTAAGCGCCATTGCCGGTACTTGGGTATATGGAAATTTTAGAGAGAAATTGCCTCATTAGTTTTTGTGTTCAGTCAGATATCAATGGAGAATTTTAATACCAAACTCAGTACAATAGTTAAACAGATTAAACTTGTTATAGGAGTTTTTGTTCTCACCATTGTTATTTCAATTTTTTATTTTCTTGGTTTTTTTGATGTAAATATTTCAAATAGAAATAAAAGTGAAACAACTATTCTAACAAATGATAGCACTGAATTTTGGTTAGCTCCTGATATCAATTCTATAACAGATGGTAAACAAAAAGACTTAGTACTTTATGGTAAAGAATTAATTGTTCATACATCAAAATACTTGGGTCCTAAAGGTAGTGTCAGTCAGATTTCAAACGGCATGAATTGCCAAAATTGTCACATGGAAGCGGGTACAAAAATCTTTGGAAATAATTATGGTTCAGTCGCTGCAAATTATCCAAAATACAGAGCCAGAAGTGGAAAAGAAGAAGATATTTACAAAAGAGTAAATGATTGTTTTGAAAGAAGTTTAAATGGCAATTCTCTTGATACTTTCAGTAAGGAGATGCAAGCCATTAAAGCTTATATTGAATTTTTAGGTTCAAATGTAGAAAAGGGCAAAAAGGCTGAAGGTTCAGGTTTTAAAGATTTGGCTTTTTTAGACAGAGCAGCTGATCCTAAAAAAGGAAAAGAAGTATATGTAGCAAAATGTCAAACCTGCCACCAAGCCAATGGTGAAGGTGTTTTAAATGCTGATGGAATCGAATATTCTTTTCCTCCACTTTGGGGAGATCATGCTTACAATGACAAAGCCGGTTTGTTTAGATTATCGAATTTTGCTAAATATGCTAAGTACAATATGCCATTAGGTACCTCGCATGAAAATCCGCAATTAACAGATGAAGAAGCCTGGGATCTTGCAGCATTTGTAAACTCTCAAATCAGGCCAACAATGGAAACAATGAATGATTGGCCACAAATTTCCGAAAAACCAATCGATCATCCTTTTGGTCCATTTAGTGATGAATTTTCAGAAGTACAACATAAATATGGTCCTTTTAAACCGATTAAAAATAAAAAGGACGAAAAGAAAAAATCAGCTTAAATAGCTGAATTAATTATTCGACGATTTTATATTGAGTCATTTTTAATAATGACTTGTGAAATTATAAAAAATGAAAGATACATCTACAAATACAAAACAAAGAAGAGATTTTCTAAAGAATTTAGGCCGATTAGGAATGGGTGTGGCCGTTATTCCTTCTTTAAGTACAGAGCTTGATGCAGCTGATTCAGAAACATTTTTGAATGTAGAAAATGCAGAAGCTGAAAACGAAAAAACAATCCAAATTCTTCAAACTACTGATGTGCATTGTCAGGTGTATCCTCATGATGAATTGTTCTGGGAAAATGACCAACTTACATTTAGAAAAGCTGGTGGATACGCGCATTTGGCTACCTATTTCAAAAATGCGAAGAAGAAAAATCCA
>JBIPMI010000157.1:0-7247 GCA_044369215.1 Bacteroidia bacterium
GAAGTTTTTAGATAAACCATCATATTTTGTATAACCATAACGGCTACTCAATTTTAAGTTTTTGATAACTTCATATTGTAATTCGAATTTACCATATAATTTAGTTCCATTGTTTTGATTATAGGTATTATCTAATCTGGTTAATGGATTAAACACTTCCGATAATAATAAATTACTATAACCATAAGTACCAACAGTATTTGTTGTATTGTATTTCGGAACAGTTGGATCAAAATTTATTGCATTACCCAAAACACTGTTAAATGCATTTTCAGGAACACCTTTACTATCAAGTACTACTCCTGTTGTATTCAAAATGAACTTCAATCTGTTGGTGATATCAAAAGTTAAATTGGCAGTCATGTTTCCTCTGGTGAAATTTGATTTATCGTTTCCACCAACAATTCCACCTTGTGATAATGCACCGGCAGACAAGAAATAAGTCATTTTATCGCTACCACCTCTGGCTGTGATATTATGTGATTGAATTGCAGCTCTTTTAAAAACTTCATCTTGCCAGTTAACACCTTTACCTAAATTGTTTATATTGTTAAAGATTAATCCCCCGCCTGCAACTGTGCTCCCTTCATTAACCATAGCAGCATATTCTGAAGCATTTAATACTCCAACTGTGTTTACTACTTCCTGAACACCATAATAACTGCTAAAACCTATATCAGTTTTTTGATTTCTTCTTCCTGATTTTGTTGTTACTACAATTACACCATTTCCACCTTTTACACCATAAATAGAAGTAGTTGCAGCATCTTTTAATACATTAATTGACTCAATATCAGAACCATTAATAGAGTTAAAGTCTGTAAGTGTTTGAGGTACGCCATCAATAATTACAAGTGGATCTGTTCCTGAAAATGAAGGAATACCACGAACAAATACCGTTGGCTTAGATCCAGGAGAACCACCGTTGATAATAGATACACCTGAAGCGCGTCCCTGAAGTGCGTCTTCTACCCTTACAGGCTGTAGTTTTTCAATTTCAATCGCCTTTATCGACGAAATTGCACCTGATACCTTGGTAATTTTTCTACTTCCGTAACCTACAACCACAACTTCCGTTAGCCGGGTTGTGTCAGCTAATTTCCCTTGTGTTGGGGAATTTTGCGCCTTAGTTTCATTAGGACTAAATCCTAACAAAATTCCAAGAGACAAGATTGCAAATTTTTCTTTCATTTGATTAGTTTGTTTTTGAGGGATGATTTGATAACACAATTATAAGATACTTTGCACATCAATCGACTAATAATACCCAATCAATACTACGTCATTAATTCCTAAAATACTGATTTACAACAAATATTTACACAACAAGACTACATCAATCAAACCAGAAGGCTTGATCTTGAGAATTAAGGCATTTTTTCTTGTTGATGAATAATTTTAATAGAATATGAAAAAATTAAAATAAATAAAGCCTTTTTAAAAATCTAAAATTATGATTACCTGTAATATACAACTTTTATAAATCAAATTAATTAAAAATTACCTGCTATGTTTAATTTTATATTCTGGTTTACGAAAGTTATTAATATTTTCATAAATTATTGACATTCAATATAATAAAGATGTAGTGGGTGCAATTCAGATTGTTTTTGTGATTATTTCGGTTTTTCATTAATCATTTTTAAAAAACTAAAATCAAATCCAAACGAAAATTTCGAATCATAAAACAAGACTATTTAAGAATTAGAATTTATTTTACAAAAGAGATTTGAATTAATTGAAACTAAATCCATTTTAAATTCTTTCAATAGATGAATCGATTTGTTTAATAAATGGAAATTCAAAAACAGAAAATAAATATTATTTGGCTCAAGAGAGATATTCGGACAATTGATCATGAACCGTTGGTTTTAGCTCAAAATTCCGGGTTACCTGCTTTATTGCTATATGTTTTTGAGCCTTCATTAATAAATAACCACGATTCAGATATCAGGCACTGGAGATTTGTTTACGAATCTTTATTGGATTTACAGAAGAAACTCGAAACCTGCCACTCTCAAATCTTTATTTTCCATAGAGAATTCCCTGAATTACTGCAGGATTTAAACCTGATTTATAAAATAAATACCATTTTTTGTCACCAGGAAACAGGAAATCAAATTAGTTTTCAAAGAGATTTAAGTGTACTAAAACTATGTAAAGAATTAAAAATCAATTTGATTGAATGCATCCAAAATGGTGTAATTAGAAAGTTAAAAAGTAGAAAAGAATGGCAAAAGAGATGGGAGTTAAAAATGATGGAACCTCCACATCACCCTGATTTAACTAAAATTCAATTTATAAGGATAAACCCTAAAACATTTGCAGAGCTTAAAGGTGATGAACTAAATCATTCTATCAAAGAAAGTAATCATGCGTTTCAACATGGTGGTGAAGATTATGCCTGGAAGTACTTTAATAGTTTCCTTAATGAAAGGTATAAATACTACTCAGCTCATATTTCAAAACCGGCTTTAAGCAGGAAAAGCTGTAGTCGCATTTCACCTTATCTTGCTTATGGCAATATTAGTATGAAAATGGTCATGCAGAAAACTATGGCCTTTTACCAAACAGCCAAAAACAAAAGAGCGTTATCCAATTTTATATCGAGGTTACATTGGCACTGCCATTTCATTCAAAAATTCGAAGATGAATGCCGAATGGAGTTTGAAAATGTAAATGCTGCCTATGATACTTTAATCAAACCTAAAAACGAGAAATACATCGAAGCCTTTGAAAATGGTGAAACCGGAGTTCCAATAGTTGACGCATGCATTCATTGTTTAAAAGAAACCGGTTATGTGAATTTCAGGATGAGAGCCATGTTGGTTTCATTTTTTGTTTTTAATCTTTGGCAAGATTGGCGCGATTTACACATGCTAGCCAGGTGGTTTCTCGATTATGAACCCGGCATTCATTATCCTCAAATTCAAATGCAGGCAGGACAAACAGGAGTAAATACCATTCGAATTTACAATCCGGTAAAGAATTCAATTGAACATGATCCTGATGCCTTGTTCATCAAAAAATGGCTTCCTCAATTACAAAACATTCCTTCAAAACTGGCTCACGAACCTTGGAAACTCAGTGAAATGGAGCAAAATCTATATCAATGTGAACTTGGAAAAGATTACCCCTATCCTATAGTTGATTTAGATGTAACAAGAAAAGAAGCAGGTGTTGAAATCTGGTCTTATAGAAAGCAAAAAGATGTTCAACAAGAAGGAAATCGAATTTTACAAAAACACACAAATCCCAATACAAAACGACTTTTTTAATGAATCAATCAACGAAAATCGGACTTATATTTCCTCATCAATTATTTGAAAACAACGAGGTTCTTTTACATTGTAATGAGGTTTACTTGATAGAAGAGTTCTTGTTTTTTAAGTTATATACTTTTCATAAAATGAAATTAGCTTATCACAGAGCCAGCATGAAGTTTTATGAACAATTCCTTATCAATAAAGAAATTAAAGTAAACTATATCAACTCTGTAGATGAGTTATCTGATATTAGAAACTTGATTGCCTACTTAGGAAAAATTGGTTTTCGGCAATTGGTTTATATCGACCCTACAGACAATTGGCTTGAAAAAAGAATTCAGAAATCTGCTAATGAAACCGAGATTTCTTTATTGAAATTAAACTCGCCTTTATTCCTCAATTCAGGTAATGAAAATAAACAATTCTTTAGCAACAAAAAGCGGTTTTTTCAAACTGATTTTTATATCTATCAAAGGAAAAAACTTCAAATTTTAGTTGAGGAGAAAGACAAGCCAATTTTAGGGAAATGGTCGTTTGATGCAGAAAACAGACTCAAATATCCAAAAGGAAAAATTGCGCCCAAAGTCGACTTCCCTGAAGTGAATGATTTAGCAAAAGAAGCTGCAAATTATATTGAAACTCATTTCCCCAACAACCCTGGTAAAATTAACATAAAAGCCTTTTATCCTTTTAATTTTGATGAAAGTAAAAAGTGGTTAAATCAGTTTTTCGAAATTCGTTTTAAAGAATTTGGCGAGTATGAAGATGCTTTAGTAAGTAAAGAAAATTTCCTTCATCATTCCGTTCTAAGTCCTATGATGAATGTGGGTTTACTAAGTCCGCAATTCGTTATTGATGAAGCCTTAAAATATGCTGATGCACATGAAATTTCCATGAATTCACTGGAAGGTTTTATCAGACAAATAATAGGTTGGAGAGAATTCATCAGAGCTGTTTATGAGCTTAAAGGAACCGATGAAAGAACCCGAAACTACTGGAATTTTAGCAGAAGTATACCGGCATCTTTCTGGACAGGTACAACCGGAATTAAACCCATTGATGAAACCATCAATAAGGTTTTGGAAACAGGTTATTGCCATCATATAGAAAGACTGATGGTATTAGGCAACTTTATGTTGTTATGTGAATTCAATCCTGATGAAGTTTACAGGTGGTTTATGGAAATGTTCATCGATGCTTACGATTGGGTAATGGTTACAAATGTTTATGGCATGAGTCAGTTTGCTGATGGAGGCTTGATGGCTACAAAACCTTATATCAGCGGGAGCAATTACCTCATGAAAATGAGCAATTACGAAAAAGGAGAATGGCAAAAAACCTGGGATGCCTTATTTTGGAGATTCATGCATACACAAAGAGATTTCTTCCTTAAAAATCCACGATTAGGTATGTTGGTTAAAACCTTTGATAAAATGCCGGATGAAAAAAGAAATGAGCATTTGAGAACAGCAAATCTATTTTTAGAAAAGCTTGATTAATGAATGAACCTTAAGCTTACTTTCCGATACAAAACTTACTAAAAATATTAGCTAACAAGTCGTCTGTGCTGATATCTCCAGTGATCTCACCTAAGTGAAAAATCCCTTTTCTGATATCAAATGCCAATAACTCTCCGCTCCTGCCCGATTCCATGCTGCCTAACACCGCTCTTAAGGATTCTCTCGCATTATTTAAGGCTTCGTAATGTCTTAAATTGGTGATGATGATATCGTTTTTTACTTTATCTTTTTCAATAATTTCAACAAGTCGCTCTTCCAGCAACTCTAGTCCTGTTGATGTTTTGCATGAAATTGGAATCACATTTAATTCAGCATTATAAGATTGATTTTTTGCTTCAGGTAAATCGGTTTTATTGGCAACCGGAACTATTACTGCATTAATTTCATCGAACTGTGCAAGTTCTTCTTGTAACGAATTTTCATCAGTTGTACTGGCATCAAACATGTACATAATGATGCTTGCCTTTTGTATGCGTTCAAAAGTTTTTTCGATACCAATATTTTCTATAACATCAACAGAATCTTTCCTGATACCGGCTGTATCAATTAATCTGAATGATACTCCTTTAATAACAAAACTTTCTTCAATTACATCTCTTGTAGTTCCTGCAATATCACTTACAATGGCTCTATCATCTTTAATCAGGGCATTTAACAAAGTACTTTTACCTGCATTGGGTTTGCCTGCAATTACTGTTGGAATGCCATTTTTAATGGCATTTCCATACTTAAATGATTCTAATAAAACACTGATGATTTCAACAATATTTGAGACTAGATTTTTGAGTTCTGGTCGACTTGCAAATTCAACATCCTCTTCCGAAAAATCAAGTTCAAGTTCGATAAGAGATGCAAAATTGACTAATCTTTCCTTGAGGTCGAGAATTTGTTTTGAGAATCCACCACGCATTTGGTTCATGGCAGTTCGATGCGACTCAGAGCTACTGGAAGCAATTAAATCTGCAACAGCTTCCGCCTGACTCAAATCTAGTTTTTTATTCAAAAAAGCTCTTAAAGTAAACTCGCCCGGTTGAGCCATTCTGCAACCATTTTTCACCAACAATTCTAAAATTCTTTGAAGAATATAAGGCGAACCATGACCACTTAATTCAATGGTATGATCTCCCGTATAACTTTTTGGAGCTATAAAAACAGCTGCTAAAACTTCATCGACAATCTCCTTTCCATCCATCATTTTACCCAGATGTAAAGTATGGGTTGGAACTTCATTCAGGTTTTTTCCTTTGAAACAATCTGAAACTATAGAAATCGCTTTGGGTCCACTAATCCTTATTACACCAATTGCACCTGTTCCCATTGGAGTAGCTAAAGCACAAATAGTATCTTCAAGATTATTTCTGGTGTAATTCATAAAGCAAATATAAGTTTAATGGGCTTTTTACTGAGCGAAATCAAGCTTTTAATTATTTTTAATTATAATCTTTCCAGAATAATTATATTTTCTATTAATAAACTACCCTAAACAAGGATTCATATTACAGTTACAAAAGTATTCAACCAATTAAAGGTAGATTTGACTGGAAAAGTTTCTTACAGATGCGTTTCATTGAGTTATAGCTGGCTTAACAAGCCATTTTGGTTCATTTCATTTGGTTATTTCACAGCCTTATTATTTTATTCAATCCAAGGAAAATTTTTGACTATTTGTATTGAACCAACTTTATTGCCTTTAGTTCTGTTCTTATCAATAGATAGAGTTTTCAGTTTATATCAAAGATTTCAAACCAATTCGAAAAGGGATTTGGTTTATATTTGGCTGCTTCGAAGGTTCAATCTCAGGGTGGCTCCATTTCAATTGAAAAATCAGATGAATCAGGAACTATAATTTTAATCAGTTTTAAACTTCAAAATATGTTTAACAATGTAATGCTGGTTGAAGATGATGATGTAACAATGATGTTGTGCAAAATCAATCTTAAGAAAACAAATTTTACCCCAAATTTAATTTGCTGCGGTAATGGCTATGAAGCTTTTAATTTCTTGAAAACTGAAATTGAAAAGCCTGAAATCGAAAGAATAATTCCTGATTTAATATTTCTGGATATAAATATGCCTGTAATGAATGGATAGGAATTTTTGACAGAATTCAAAAATCATATTTCAGAAAAGTTTCCTTCGATTGTCATTAAGATTTTATCTTCGAGTCTAGATCCAAGAGATATCAATAAGGCAAAATCTTTTAATATTGTAAATGAGTTTATCTCAAAGCCATTAAATAGGGATATATTAATAAGTTTGTTAGAAAAGAACCAATAATCAATTTATACAAATGAACTGTTTCAAAAATAAGCTTAAAAAAGTTTTCTTTTTAGCACCAATTCTGAGCTTTTTAACCTTAAATCTAAATGCGCAAAGCAGCATTTCAAAAAATACAATTTCAGGTCAACTTATAAGATTCGAAAACTTTAAATCAAAATTTGTTGATGCCAGAACAATCGAT